>DATFQH010000156.1:0-4857 GCA_035264385.1 Pedobacter sp. | reverse complement strand
CAACGGTACGGTCAATATTTACCAGACTGATATTGCGACAGCCACTGCCGTAAAAGGTGCCGTTGTTGAAGGAACCTTCCTTGGCGGTATTGCCAGATTAAAATAAGAAATTCAGGTTAATGAATTCTCATGAAAATGCTTTCTGCTCTGTAATATAAAGCGGAAAGCATTTTTGTTACGTACAGACTTTATACAGATGAAAACAAATAACAAGAAAGGTACCTTTAGAAAAGTCAATGACTGGCTGCACCTGTGGCTGGGCCTTGTTTCAGGTATTGTAGTTTTTATCGTTAGTATCACCGGCTGTTTTTATGCCTTTCAGCAGGAAATAAAAGATGTGCTAGAACCCTGGCGTTTTGTAACACCGCAAAATAAACAGTACGTGCCGCCAAGTATTTTGCTGGATACGGCCGATAAATATGTTGCAGGCCATCAACCCTCCGGCCTTACCTATAGCCATGCTGAAGGTGCAGCAGCAGTCGGATACGCCAGTCAGCTAAATGGTAAACGCAGTTTCACCGTAGTATTTTTGAACCCTTATACAGGAGTTTTTCTCAAAAAACAAACAACACATGGAAGCGATGAATTCGATTTTTTCCAGTTCATCATCAACGGACACCGTGCACTTTGGCTTCCCTATGAGATCGGAAGACCAATTGTCGGCATCAGCACATTGATCTTTGTTTTTTTATTGATCAGCGGCCTGGTCATGTGGTGGCCAAAGAAATGGAGCAAAAGAAACCGGGATCAGAGTTTTAAGATCAAATGGAACGCCAGGTTCAAGCGCGTCAACTACGACCTGCACAATGTACTGGGTTTTTATAGCCTGCTTTTTGCTTTGGCACTTGGCATTACGGGTCTGGTCTGGAGTTTTCAATGGTTTGATAAAGGAATTTATTTCCTGACCTCAGGAGGGCAAGTGAAGCAAGTACATTCTCACCCGCATTCAGATCCGAAACAGAAATCTGTGGTATCGAAGCTGAACATGTCGCCGCTTGACAAAGCGTGGTATCTGACTATGAAAAAGGATAAAAACGTGGAAGGCATGTATATGACCCCGGTGCTTCGGGATGCAGATGATCCGCTGGAAATTGTGGTGTACCATCACCGCGGATCTTTTTATGACCGCAATGAATATTTTTATGACCGCTATACACTTCAGCCGTTGAAACATGAAGGAAGCGTTTACAATGAGGCTTCCTTTGCAGACAGGCTTTCCAATATGAATTATGACATCCATATCGGAGCCATTGCTGGTTTGCCCGGGAAAATATTTGCGTTTTTAATTAGCCTTATTTGTGCTAGTTTGCCTGTGACTGGATTTTTGGTCTGGCTAAACATGAAAAAGAAAGCCATTCCTCCTTCCTCGTCTACTTCCTCTCAGTTAAGAGAGAATTAGCCGTTCACAAGCAACTCCTTAAGAAGCCTAAAGTTCGAATATCTCATCTAAATGGTTTTAGTACTGAAAAACTAAAACTAATACCGTACAGGTTGCCAATATCTCATCAGAATAGCATAATATTGCCATAACTTATTGTTAACTTTAAAAGAGGGGACAATCATAAAAAACGATGGCTGCGTACAGCATATACACCGATGAGGAGTTGGCGGCACTTGTGGCCGGTGCTGACCATATGGCTTTTTCTGAGCTTTTTAACCGGTACAGTAGTCTGCTGTATATTCACGCTTATAAGAAGTTAAAGGAACGGGAAACAGCCAAGGATATGGTCCAGGAGGTACTTGCTATGCTGTGGATTAAAAGAACACAACTGAACGGACAAAATAATGTCGGCGGATATCTCTATACAGCGCTAAGAAATAAGATCTTTGATTACCTGTCCCATCAGCAGGTGGCCAGCAAACATGTTGCCTCATTACAGGAATTTATGAGAAAGGGTACAGTGCTTACTGACCATCTTGTTAGGGAAAAGCAGCTTATTGAAATCATAGAACGAGAGATCGCCGCGCTTCCGCCAAGAATGCGTGAAATCTTTGAACTGAGCAGGAAGGAGCAGCTGAGCCATAAGGAAATTGCAGAGCGGCTGGCAATCTCAGAACTTACGGTTAAGGACCAGGTAAAAAAAGCCATCAAAATATTAAAACCCAGAATTGGCCTGGCCATTGCCATGCTATATTTTGTGTCATGATAAAAGACCTTCAATTACATAGCATAAAGAATGGTAATTTAGGAAAGGATCTGCCGACTGCATAAAATTCTTAATTCAGTTTTGTACTTTAGATAGATATCAGATCACATATGTTTCTAAAATACAATTTTCACTCCTGTTCACTGATCATGATAGCCTTGCTAACCATCAGCTTCCAGGGCTATAGTCAAAATGAAATTTCAAAAAAACTGTATCCAAAAATATCGGTTCCGGCTACCAGACTTGTAGTCGTCGATTTACAATTTGACGATATTGAGGGCCAAATCGCTTCAACGGTATTGCAGGGTATTGTAAACCGGACATCCAGTGAGAAAATTTATGTAATGAATACCTATTGTGAAGACAACCGGGGCAATTGGAAACATAATGAAATTCCCGGTTATCCCAATCAGGTACAAATGGGTAAGGTTTGGTTAAACGAAATCTTTAAAGATCAGCCACAACAAGTATTAAAATTGGCTCCGAAGACTAAAAATCCGGGTTTCACGGCCTTAATCAATAAATATAGATCTTTTGTAAAAGGCATTATTATCTACGACCCTGCCTTGGAACAGGCAACAATTGAAGCAGCTACCACAATTGCAGGGCAAACCGATGGGGTCATTGTATCACCTGCAATTGCCGAAGCCTTAACTTCCTATAAATTTAAGGTTATAGAAGACCTCAGGAAATACAGTTTCAGGAAAAATCTTGCTTGTCTGAACTGGCTGAAGGCAAATTATTTTGAGAAATCCAATAAACAGGTTGCCTTTACCTGGTCGCATATGACTACAGATAAAAAAAGCTGGGGAGGAGCAAACAAAGATTATGTGGTAGCCAACCGCCTGTTTACCTACTACCTCGACATAAAAGATAAGGACGAAAGCAGGCACTATATTGATGTGATAAAGGAATACCCGAAAGGCACCCCTATTGTAGGCTGGACCGATGAAATATTTGCCGACAATCTTTTTGCCGAGCAGGGCTGTTTTATGGTGCCGTTTATCTCCGTCGAAAATATGACTGTCATGTCGTCCTTTCCGTCAGTTACCGGAAAGCAACCCGAACCAAAAGCATCACCCGTATCTGAAAATGCGGTTTACATAGCGTTTCATGTACCCGATGGTGATAACCTGCTCCATACCATGCTTTATGAACCCTATACCATTTTAAATAGTCCTGCATATGGCGAAATCCCACTAACATGGATCATAAACCCCGCTATTGCCGATTTAGCACCTCTCGTTTATAATTGGTACCTATCGAAACTCGGAAATCAGGAACTGGGTGCAATGATGGGAGACGGTTCGCCGCGAAGCGACCGTTCCGAAGGATTCAAGTTATACTGTGAGCTAACCAAACACTATTTAAAACAGGCCGGTATTGTTTCTATGAAGCAAATGGCCGAAGGCGAAGCAGTTGCCTGGAATGTGCAGCCCTACTTTTTGAACAGTGGTTATGCGGGGACAGATTCCAGAGGAAGCGGACCTTATGAGTATCATATGGACGGAGAAGCTTTTCATGTAGGAAGTCTCTACCAGAAGGAGCATGATATCAAGCAAATCATAAAATCTGCCCCAAAGGATAAACCTTTATTTCTGTCGATTTTTGCCGGAACCGCTGCGGGTGATGTATGTTCCGACGTGAAGAAGTTTTGCGAAGAACTGAAAAATCAAAATGACGGAAAACAATATTATTTTGTCCGGAGTATGGATCTGGCCGCTACCTACCGTGCCTATATGAAGTCGCCTAAACAGTAAGAACTGTTACTTACCTGCATTCTGTCTTCCCCTATAAAGGCAAGGTATGCTTGAAAAGGTTTTCCGGTTTGTGAAGGATCCAGAGGCAGGAAATCATTGCCCTCACTGCGCCTGGCGCCGCTAAATTCACAAATTGCACATGGTATACCTGTGGCATCTGTACCTTCGGGAAAGAACACCAGGATCATTGCCCGGTTGCCCTGGTAAAGACCGGATGGATCAGCAGGTGTTTGCCAGGTAAAATACAGGCCTGCCGGCAATACTGAAACAACCGGAGCAAGGGCAGGGGGAAGTTTACCTGAAGAAACCAGTGCCTTGCTATAATCAAGTGAGATCAACGGATAATCTCCTGTCAAAGCGAATTTTTTGTTAAACGAGACAGCTTCATTGTAGGGATTCTTCATAGTGCCCGATACCGCGGATGCAAAGGTGATGTTAATGAATGGTACGAAGGTCTTCAGAAAAACGTTTGTTACCCGCATCCGTTGGAAATTGGCTTTTTCTTTTAATGAATATGGCTTTGTTCTCTTTCCTGCAATTCTGGAGATGTTCTGTCCGTTTAGTGCATAACTTACCATATTGCCGACTTTGCCGTTTAAGAATCCGAATGGTCCTGAGCTTAATCTTCCCATGTCAATTAATTTTTTTGAATAATAATTGAGGCGAAGATAGCTGCTGCAAGTAGATCACTAGGTCCTGCAGGTACCTGAAACGCTTTTCCCTAATGAATTCAAAGGTCATTTCAACGAGGTTGAAGCATCGTTGATCAATGGTTGATGGGTCGATTAGACCCATCAACCATTGATCAACGTCCTGAAGAATATCTGCAAACAATGATATCAAGAGCTGTCCCGGATTCTGGCAGATTTATCTATTTTTACTTCAATATCTTATGGAAAAAGTGAAAAATGAGCCCGAAAAGGAAAGTTAAGGGCAACGGCTAAGTCTGA
>DATFQH010000155.1:0-6576 GCA_035264385.1 Pedobacter sp. | reverse complement strand
ATAATTTCTACACGCTCATATTTTCTTTAAAATTCGATGCAATAAAAAAGTAATGTTTATGCCGCTGAAATGCCCCGTTTCAAGCCATAATCGCCACAACTAACTATATTTTCAAATAAGTTAATATTTCGCTTTATTAGGAATGAATATTGGAACATGGGCGTTGAAAACCTTTTATATGAAATCAAATTTACTTTCAGTCCTTGTTGCAGTGCTCCTATTAAGTGTATCCTGTAAAAAAACAGACAACCATGCGGATGCCACCACCACTGGCATTGACGGCATTGCGGTATCAGATTCATTCGACTGGAACACGACCAGCGAAATCAACTTCAGTATTGGCACAAGTGATTCCCGTTTCAAGAATCTACTGCATACGATTTACATTTATGATCAAAACCCTAACACGGGTGGTAAGATTCTGGCTAAGGGATCTGCTACGCTGATCAGACCTTTCAATACCAAGGTAGCTTTTGCAAAGGCTACAAAAAGTGTATACATAGTAAAGAGTGCTCCCAATGGCTTGAAAACCGGTGAGCTTGTAACGTTGAATTCAGTTAATATCAGTATTTCCTTTGGGGAGTCCGGTTTGACAAAGACGAGTTATGCACCCGTTTCAGGTACAAAAACTAAATATCTGAGCTACACCAATTTCCCTACAAATAATCCTATAAGGTTTACCGATGACCCGAACATTGTGATGAAAGCAAAAGAACAGGTTTATTTTTTTAGTGAAAAAGATGTTACTATTGATGTGGAAGCCAATTCCGGTGGCGTTCTCAAGATCTACGCCCCTAATCACAAGATAAACATTAGAAATTTCAACCACACGAATCTCGATGTTATCATTTCAGATACAACTACAGTTACTTTAAATTCGGCTGAGATTAAAGCAAATGAAGACTGGATCAACGATGGCACACTGGAGATATCGGGTAAGCTCGATCTGAAAGGAACCATCACAAACAATAAATCTGCATCAATTGGGTTTCTCCAGATCAACGCCAGTGGCGTAGCTAACAACAATTGCAGGTTGTTTACAGATGACCTCCAGGCAGACAATATTTTGAATAACTATAATTATGCGATTGCTAAAAATACAACGAGAATTAATAGCAATGGCAGAATCAATTTGATTGGAGGAAAAAATAGTGGTGCTTATTTTGAGACCAAAGACCTTTTGAAAGGAAGCAATAAAGGACAGGTATTCGGCACAAATGCAACTTCTCTGTTTAAAATAACCGGGAGCATTGATGCTAACCTGTTGCTGGATACCAAGCAAATGAAAAATAGCCAGATCGTAGCCGGTACTGTTAATTTATGTACTTCAGTTGAAAACATTCCAGAAGGATTCTTCAGTGCCCCTGCAGTATTAAGTTGTGATGCCTTTATCGCTAAGAGCGATTGTATGCCTGTTTCCAATGGTGGCTCTTCGCCTGATAAAGATAGTGATGGCGATGGTGTAATTGACCAGGACGACGATTATAAAGACGACAAAACAAAAGCTTACAATACTTATTCTGTAAACTATAATGCAGGAGGTTCTACTTTAGCTTTTGAAGATAACTGGCCTGCCAAAGGAGATTATGACCTTAATGATCTGGTCATCTCCTATCGCTACATGGTTGTGACCAATGCAGAAAACAAAGTGGTTGAACTGAATGCCAAATATAGTTTGATCGCAACTGGTGCAGATTATATCAATGGTGCTGGTATACAGTTTCCTTTAATCGCAGGACAGGCAAAACTCATTAAAGCACCTGCCGGAGTGTATATAGAAGACAAACAGGACAGCGTAGTACTGATTCTGTTTAACGATAGCCGTAAGCTCCAGGCTACAGGTAATACCGTACCCGGTAGCCCTGTCTCTGCTAAGGTAGATTTTAACATTACGTTTGAAGTAAAAGATGGTCCTGAAATCAAAAACTTCGGTGCTGTATCTTATAACCCTTTCATATGGAACGCTACAAATGGTTTTGGCAGAGGATACGAGACCCATTTATTTGGTAAAAATCCAACCAACCTGGCTAATAAAGAATTATTTGGAACGAAAGATGATTATTCAAAACCAAATCACAGGTATTACAGCACAAAAGAAAAACTTCCCTGGGTTATCGAGGTGCCTATAGCCGATTTTGGTTATCCAATCGAAGGAAAAAGAATTGATCAGGCTTATACCAATTTTAGCGAATGGGCCAGATCAAGTGGCAACAACAACCTGGAGTGGTATAAGATCTTGTCAGGTGGTGCAAACAACGACTTCATTTATACCGCCAAGTAGGTAAATTTCAAAAAAACATCCGATAGTAAGATTTATCGGATGTTTTTTTGAAATCGTAAAAGACTTATAGGCATAATTTATATCTTAGTAACTGTTAGTACGCACCATCGTTTACTATGTTATGTAATGAATTAATCAACCGGAAGCTTATTATTATGCCCCTCTTATATTGTTGCAATGCATAAATTTAATGATGTAACCTTATTGATCACCCATTATAACAGAAGCAGTTCTTTGGAAAGGCTTCTTAATAATTTCAGGGATCTGCAGGTTGAGTTCAGTGGAATTGTGGTGTCTGATGATGGCAGTAAGCCTGAGCATCTAGATAAATTAAGGTCATTGAGTGAGGTCTATCGATTTCAACTGGTAACGACACCACAGAATAAGGGATTAGGCAACAATATCAACAAGGGACAGGATCAGGTCAAAACTGAATTTACACTGTATATTCAGGAAGATTTTGTACCTAAGCCACTCTTCGCCGATAAATTTCCGATAGCTCTTGATGCACTAAAAGCAGACAAGAATCTGGATGTAGTCAGATTCTATGCCTATTTCACATACCCCTATCTTCGCCCCTTCAAGGCGGGATTTTCTGAAATGATCTTCTCCGTGCTTCCCTGGTTTCACCGGTATCGTAAGTTTTATTACTACAGTGACCACCCTCATTTGCGCAGAAGCAGTTTTTTTAAGAAATTTGGAAGATATAAGGAAGACATTCCCGTAGAAAGAACAGAATACCAGATGATGATGTCATTCCTGAAGCACAAGGGAAAGGCACTTTTCTATGAAAACTATAATGACCTTTTCTCGCAGGAAAATTCTTCTCATGAACCCAGCACGGTAACACGTAATTATTGGCGGGAATCAAAAAACCCGCTGATATTTATAGCCCGTCATCTCTACCGGCAGGTGAGATTTAATCTGGATCTCTTGACCTTTAAAAAACATGATACCTGATGCCTGTGTTGAGTCTTCCAAATTGGATTAAACCCCATTTATACGCCGGAAAAAAATTTAAAGATCTGACAGATGACGAGCTATTGAATCTGCAAAGAAATATAGCCAGGTTTAAGCATGATGATCCGGAAGTTTCTGTTATGATCCCTGCATGGAATGAGGAAAATAACATTTTCAGAACTTTATCCTCCCTTTCTGCGACCAGTTCAAAATTGAAAATCGAGATTGTCGTCATCAACAACAACTCAACTGATGGCTTGCAAAATGTACTGGACATACTTGGTGTAAAAAGTATGTTTCAACCACAGCAGGGCACTTCCTTTGCAAGACAGATGGGCCTGCTGCAGGCTAAGGGGAAATATCACTTATGTGCCGATTCGGATACTTTTTATCCGCCGTCATGGATCGATCTGATGGTTGAACCAATGAAAACTGAAGCAGGCTGCGTTGGAGTCTACGGACGTTATTATTTTATACCCGGACAGGGGGAAACCAGGTTTTTTTATTCGATTTATGAGAAATTAACGGGTGTGCTGGTCCAGTTAAAGAAGAAAAAAAGGGAACACATCAATGTACTGGGCTTTAATATGGGCTTTATTACTCAGGTTGGTATAGATAATGGAGGGTTTGAAGTAACACAAACCAGAATGTTTGACAATGCCAGAGGCAGTGAATATTTTGTTGATGAGGCAGAGGACGGGAGAATGGCCCTCAACTTAAAAAAAACAGGGTGGCTAAAATTAGTTAGGGCACCCAAAGCAAGGGTTTTTACTTCATCCAGAAGACTGGCTGCCGAAGGAGGGATTGTGCGCTCTTTTATAAATAGATTTAAACTACATACCAGAAGGTTTAAGGAATACATTACAGGTCCAAAAGTGTAACAGGAAAAATTTAATTGCAAGCAGTGGAAAATTCAGATCATATCACCATAGTTGTAGCTACCGATAATTTTTATGCGATTTTATTGGCTGCTCTGATCAAATCTATTGAGGTTAATCACAAATCGGGAGAGCACATTGATCTGTATATCATTGATGATGGCATTTCAACTACGAATAAGGGGAAAATCGCAGCCTCGGCCAGCCCAGAGGTCTTTACATTGCATTGGTTTACTACAGACCAAGTAGTACCTCCAGATTTTAAGGCTCCAAAAGATCGTTCAGCATTTCCAGTCACTACTTATCTCAGGCTTTTTTCTCCTTATATCATTCCTGCTGATGCCGGAAAGATGATCTACCTGGATGTCGATATGATCGTTTTAAATGATATATCTGAATTATGGCATACCGATCTTGAAAATCGTCTGTTCGGGGCGGTTATAGACCTGTCGGAAACCGTTGGAAGTTCATGGGGAGGTATTCCCAACTATAAGGAACTTGGTCTTGATCCGGCTGCCAAATACTTTAACGCCGGAATGATGCTCATCAATCCAAAAAAATGGAGGGAACAGGACATTTCAGCGAAGGTAATTAAAGCTATAGTAGACAATATTGAGTCTGTGAATTTTGCAGACCAGTATGGACTAAACGTCGTACTGGTTAACCAATGGAAAGAACTGGACAAGAGATGGAATTCATTTTCTGTACTCCATTCTGAAGACCCATACCTGATCCATTTCCTGGATATAAAGCCCATTTTTAAGTCCTATAATACTAATAAAGTTTATTACGGCGAATTTTATAAATACTTAAAAATGACCCCATATAAGGACTTTAAGCCTTGGAGTGACTATAAGCGACTTTTCAGAAAGGCATTGATTAAGGGCGTAAAACTCATTAAAAGTAAATTACCTTAGCCCAATTAGCGTTCTCTAAAAAATTTTGTTAAGTTTATTACAATAACATCTGGTATTGTATTGTGTTTATAATGTAAGTATGCTAAAACGAATAATTGATAAGGTTCTGGGATTGATAGTCAGGCTACGCTATGGTAAATTACCTATAGATGTCAGATACTACTACAGGGACACTTATTATTGTCAGGTAGTTCAGTGGAAATACCTGCTGAATGATTATATTTTCAAGCCAAAATATAAAGAGCTGGCTTTCAGTGGAGAATTTGCTCCGGAGCTTCAGTTTGCACTTCCCTTCGCGTATTGGCATTATAAAAATGGAACACTGAAAAGTACAAATGCAGCTAAATTCACCAAAGAGCTTTACTTTTTCTCGCCCGAACACACCGAAAGCTTTGAAACCAGAAGCAACGAGGGAAATTACAACTATGAAATGCCCAGGATCTTATATAGTCAGAATTACGACATGAAGAAATGGGAACCTGTTCCGTTAAAAGAGACTTATTCAAATGCGATTTACGTGTATGATAAACCCGTTCTGATTATAGCAAACAGGTACAACATGGAATGGGATGGCCCGCCAATCAGTTTTTATAGCATTGAGAACCTGGAACTTATTATCAGCAAATTAAAGCACAAGTATACAATTGTCTATAATCGGCCAAGGCCTCAAAATATAACTATGGACAACAGTGACATTTATGATATGAATGAATTTGACTGGCTGGAAAAAGAACATCCTGAGGTAATCCTTATGGAAGACCTGTTTAGAGAGAATAAAGCTAAAGCGAACAATTTCAATCATCTCCAATTGATGATATACGCAAACGCAAATAAGTTTATCTCCATACATGGTGGAACCGCTACCTTGGCCAGTTACTTTGGAGGTACCAATTTAATCCTGTCAAAAAGAGGACCTGAGCATCATTTTAAATGTTATTCAAAGCTATATCCAAAATTCTCGGGGGCTGAGATACTCCATGCAAAGACTGATGAAGAAGTCAGGACATATATAGATACTTATTTTTAGAATAATGAAGCTGAAAGACCAATACTGGCTTAGATCGGGTTTTCTAAATGTACTGCAGAATTTTTCCGGTGTTTTCTTTGGGTTTGCCAGCTTCTATTTTTTGGTGAGACTGCTAACCAAGCATGATTTTGGTTTATGGACTCTGTTTATGTCGACCACTACCATCCTTGAAATTGTCAGGGGGGGATTGATCCAGAACGCACTGATCAAATATGTGTCTTCTTCCGAGGAGTCGGAACATCATAAGATTATTTCAGCATCCTTCACCATTAGTGGTGGACTTACCGTGGCCTGTATCTTGGTGAACCTCCTTTTTGCCCATCTGCTTTCAGATCTGTGGAAGTCTCCGGAACTCACTACCATGTTCTATGTTTACAACATTGTGTTTCTGCTTTCTGGAATCTTAACACAGTTCAATTGCATTGAACAGGCCAACTTGAATTTCACAGGCATTGTGATCACCAATTTCATCAGGCAAAGCACGTTCTTTTTATATGTGATGATCTGTTTCTT
>DATFQH010000154.1:0-13949 GCA_035264385.1 Pedobacter sp. | reverse complement strand
AATTCTAATCAAACGCTAACCAGCTTCTTAATTTCTTTTAATTTCTCTGGGATAATATTGCATCATAAACCTTATGATTATGCAAAACATATTGATCCCAACCAACTTCTCCGTTCAGTCTTTAGCTTGTGTTCCGGCACTATGTGAACAACATAAAGACAGCGCACTGCGCCTGGTATTTATCCACATGTTCAAGATTTCAGATTCCATTTCTGATCTGCTGATGCTATCCCGGAGAAACAAAGAGTACAGCTACATCAGTGATGATTTTTATGCGCAGTGTGAAACACTCAGACAGCGATACGGACAGCTGATCATCAAGATCGACTTTTTCTATGGCAGCAGCCTGGTCAACTTCCGCGATTTCCTGGAAATGAATGAAATTGATGTCATTCTGGATCCTTCAAGTTGTGAGCTCGGCAAACTGAACCGTTCGAGCACGGATCCGATGTTATTTATCGGCAAAAGCAGAATTCCTTTTTTGAGCGTTGTGCCTCAGCAAAAAATACCGGTTGCGGGTCTAAAAAAAGAACAACTGGTACTCGAAGAAGAACTGATGGCAGGTTAAATACCTGCCCATTTTACTACTTATGTGAACACCTTAATTTTTAATTATGCTACTGAAACAAAATATTCCCGTTAGTTACATATTCGGCAAAATAAAAGCTGAAGTGGTTGGTGTTACGCTCTATGCCATATTGGTCGCTGTGTTGTACAACACATTCCATTTTACAAGAATTTCTATTCCAATCGCAATCCCGACTTTGCTGGGCACGGTAATTTCCTTGCTCCTGGCTTTCAAGTCCAATCAGGCTTACGACCGTTGGTGGGAAGCAAGAACGATCTGGGGAGCCATTGTAAACGATTCAAGGTCGTTGACCCGACAGCTCCTGACTTTTATAGACACGACCTACGGCGCGGCAGATGAACGTGCTTTTTGCGAACGCATGGCTAAGCGGCAGATTGCCTGGTGCTATAGCTTGAGCAGAAGTCTTAGGAAACAGGATCCAATGGCGGGTCTTGAGAAATACCTGAGTGCTGAGGATCTGGAATACGTAAAAAATTACAGTAACGTTCCGCTTGGCCTGCTGAAACTTCAGGGTTCAGATTTGAAAAATGCTTACAAACTGGGCTGGATTAATGAATATCAGCAGGTTGAGATGGACAGGACGCTGTCTCGTTTTTCAGACGAGATGGGTGGCTGCGAACGGATCAAAAACACGATATTCCCTGCAACATACAGTGTGTACATACATTTTTCTGTATTGCTTTTTGTACTTTTGCTCCCCTTTGGACTCATTGAATATTTTGGAATTGTAGAAATTCCGCTGGTGATTGCCATTTCCAGTTCTTTCTTCCTGATCGAGAAAATGGCTATTCACCTGCAGGATCCGTTTGAAAATAAACCAACCGATACACCAACTACCGCCTTATCGCAGACGATAGAGCGAGACATCAGACAAATGATTAAAGCTAGCTATCCTGAAGAAAAACATCAGGCAGGAGGGAGTTTGGTTAAAAATAACCTGTTCTATATTTTATAAGTTGCCGTTTATTGCGGGGCGTCCTTTGGTCAGGACGCCCTTGTTTTACAGGTTGTTGTTAAGATGGCTGCTCAATTCTTTTGATACTTCATTGAAGTATCTTTTTCGGCCATAGCCCATCACCCATCTGATACCGCCTACTGCATTAGTTATGAATACTTCTTCGGCCTCCTTTAAAACTTCCGGATTGATCTGGGCCTCTACCAGCTGAATGTTATTCGTTTTGGCGATGTTCATCACGACGCCTCTCATCACGCCTTTAATACAGCCTTCAGAAAGCGCAGGGGTGTAAATTTGGTGGTTGTATACAACAAAAACATTAGAGCTGATACTTTCACAGAGAAAACCGTTCTGGTTAAGGATAAAGGCTTCATCGAGTTTATGCTGTTTTTTATACAGCCCCGCCATTACATACAACAGGGAATTGCTTGTTTTATAATTGGCAAGCTTATTTACCTGTTTGGTAAGTTCATCGTAAACATCTACGATGAGTCCCTTCTTATTGAGTTCGTAAGTGCCTTCCGTTAGTCCGGTTGCCTCCAGTACATAGCCTGACTTGTTGCTCGATGGCGTATAAAGCCCCTCTCCTAACCTGTATACAGACAGTCTGAAACGTACATTGTCTTTGAGTTTATTTCTTCTGCAGAGTT
The DNA here is from genome assembly GCA_035264385.1 of Pedobacter sp. Taxonomy (GTDB): domain Bacteria; phylum Bacteroidota; class Bacteroidia; order Sphingobacteriales; family Sphingobacteriaceae; genus Pedobacter. The sequence continues at coordinate 11,755 of DATFQH010000154.1, read as the reverse complement.
CGGCGGTTTTCTGCTTGAGGAAATATTCATCCAGCAGGTTTCCGCCTTCTATTTTCAGCGCTTTCATTCCGGCCTTTAGCCTGTCGGCGTGCTCTTCTGCAAACCTCAGTTTGCCATTACACATTCTCATGGATTCAAACAGGCCGTCGCCATATTTAAAGCCTCGGTTGTGGGCGCTTAGTATAGCCTGATCTGCGGGAACGAACTCGTCATTGTGTAAAATATATTGCATACGGGCGGCTGGCTAAACTGGCGTTTGTACGGTATAATTTTTCCATTTTTTTAATGCTTCAGCAAAATCCGGCGGCAATGGCGCTTCAAATTCCATATACTTTTTGGTTGTTGGATGAATGAAGCCGAGTGTCTGTGCGTGCAATGCCTGCCTTGGCAAAATGTTAAAGGCATTTTGTACGAATTGTTTATATCTGGTAAAGGTCGTCCCTTTCAGGATCTTATCTCCGCCGTAATTTGCATCGTTGAATAAAGGATGTCCAATGTGTTTCATATGTGCTCTGATCTGGTGTGTGCGACCGGTTTCAAGCTGGCAGCTGATCAATGTTACATAACCTAAACGTTCCAGAACGGTATAATGTGTTACAGACCATTTACCTTTTTCTTCATCATCGTACATATCCATAATGATCCGATTCTTGGCACTCCTCCCAATGTAACCTGTAACTGTCCCGTTTTCAGCTATATCACCCCAGGCAAGGGCGATGTATTTTCTGGTGATGCTGTGGTCAAAAAATTGTTTGGCCAGTTTGGTCATGGTAATCTCGTTCTTGCTGATCAGCAGCAGGCCTGAAGTGTCTTTGTCTATGCGGTGAACGAGCCCGGGCCGGCCCTCATTGCCGGGCAGATGTGGCAACTGCTCAAAATGAAAGGCGAGCGCATTGACCAGTGTGCCTGTATAATTGTTATAACCGGGGTGCACGACCATACCTGCGACTTTATTTACAACCAGCAGGTCATTGTCTTCATAGACAATCTCCAGGGGTATATCTTCAGGATAGACTTCTGTATCCCGCGGCGGATGCGGAAACACAATAGAGATCTCATCAGCAGGCTTTATCTTGTAGCTTGGTTTGACTGTTTTTTGGTTAACAAGCACATTACCAGCTTCTATGGCGTTTTGAATTTTGTTTCGCGAGGCATTCTCCACCCGGTGCATTAAAAACTTGTCAATGCGCAGCAAAGACTGTCCTTTATCCACAACAATGTTCAAATGTTCATACAGATCCTGATCTTCCGATTCCTGTATTGCGTTGATATTTTCCATCTATCGTTTTATATTCTTCTAATATGCTCCCGATAACGCAGTATTTCACCGTTTTCGAGCTTTCTCCAGATTATTCTGATGCAAATGCAAAACTAATCTTTTAAGCACAATATATCTCTAAAACAAATTGGCCTATTTTTTGTTAAAGTGATTCTGCACTATAAACCCTGCTTATGAAAAACTTTACCCAAAACGTGAAAATAATTCTAAATTTTTTCCCTTACCTGATTAAAAAGATTTATTTCAAACATTAATCTGCCATCCCTTAGTCCGGCTTTTATATTTGCGAACATGTTTGTAAATCTTAATAGTCCGTTACAGCAACTGAAGCATCCACTTAGGAAATCTATCGTGGTAAAAAGGGATGATTTGATTGATCCCTATATTTCGGGGAATAAATGGCGTAAGCTAAAGTATACTGTTGAAGAGGCACGTATACAGGAAAAAAAGCATCTTGTGACATTTGGAGGTGCTTATTCGAACCATCTTGTGGCTGCAGCAGCGGCCTGCGCCAGAACAGGACTGAAATGTACTGGTTTTGTTCGGGGAGAGCAAGTCGACAACGAGTTGTTAATGCTGTGCAGACTTTATGGGATGCATCTGATATTTACCGAAAGAACGGAGTATAAAGAAAAACGAGTCTTATTTGAAAAGCATTTTGGTCTGGACCACGATGCTTTTTTTGTGGATGAGGGTGGCGCGGGACCACTGGCTGTAAAAGGATGTGCAGAGCTTGTCGATGAATTGCCGAATGATACGGATCATATTTTTTGTGCGGCTGGGACAGGAACGACCGCTGCGGGTTTGTTAAAAGGTGTTCAGCAGTCTGGTAGAAAAACAAAAATTCATGTGATTCCTGTACTAAAGGGAGGTGCTTTTATTGCCGATGAGATCGCTGGCTATACCGGAAATATTGATCAGCTTGTACTGCATACAGGCTATCACTTCGGAGGTTATGCGAAAACAAATCCGGAACTGATCGCTTATATCAAAAGATTTACTGCTGAAGAAGGAATGCTTATTGACCCTGTATATACCGCTAAGATGTTTTTTGCCATCGATGACCTCATCAGCCAGAATTACTTTGGTGAAAACGACAGGATAATCGCTATTCATACCGGCGGATTGCTTGGTATTCTGGGGATGAAAGAAAAATTCAGCTGAGTGTATTGAAGTTCTTAAAGACGGAAGGGTCTGTTATTTCGAGATACAATGTATTGCCATGCTCGAATCTTTCGTGCAGGCTATACCGTTTGAGCTCACCTGTTTCCTGCTGCTTCAAAATTTCGGCTAATGCCGGTGCGGTATAAACGGCGCAAAACGGTTCACTAAAACCATTATGCCTGTAGACATAAAAATCGTAGCCACACTGCGCTCTGTAGACCCTGATCAGTTCATTGAGGGTATTTTGGTCCATCTCTATCAGATCGCAGGCCATGAGCAAAAGATCACTGGAAGGAAATCGCTGGTGAACACTCAGCAGTCCGCTAAGGGGGCCTCTGATAGGTATATGGTCGATAACAAGGGGAGCTTTTGGAAATATACTTCTGTAAGATTCCTTCTGCAGGTTGTTTACTGAAATGACAACCTCCAGTCCGTGTGCTGAAAGTTTATTTGCCATGATGTTTGCCCAGGGCAGTCCATCCTTAATGAGCAGGCCTTTGTCACTGCCCATCCGTTTACTTTCGCCGCCGCACAGTACTACGCCAAGCGGGTTACTGTTTGTGGCCCGCATCGTCAGATTCGTAAATATGTTGATCGGGACTTCCGGTAATTTCTGCGCAGTTACAGTTACCACCCCATTTATAGGTGCCGTCTGCGAAATATTCGCACTTCCAGATGGGCACTTCATGTTTGATCCTGTCTATGATATACCTGTTGGCTTCATAGGCTTCTTTACGGTGAGGGGTAGCTGTGATCACAATGACTGCGCATTCTGAGATGCCGAGCTTTCCCAAACGGTGTTGTGCTACCGCAATGTTGAGTTTCCATTTTAGAATCGCCTCATCCAGTATTTCCCTGATCATTTTTACGGCTAGCTTCTCCTGCGCCTCAAACTCCAGGTATGCGACTTCTTTACCCAGGTTACTGATCCTTACATCTCCGCTGAACAGCACCACTGCTCCTGCCTCGGGATGATGGGCGGCCGAAAGCAATTCAGCCAGATGGATTGGCTCCTGCGTGAGCAGATCAGCCTCCGCTACTGGGCGGTATGATGGATACGATGTCATCTGCTTTTAAGTTATAATGTATACCTACCAGTTCGTCATTTACCGCAAAACGGCAGGAATTGAGAATCCCTGCGGCCTCCGGATTTTTAACAATCAGGAACTTTTTCAACGCTTCTATATCTTTTAACGCTTCTGCTACCATAAAATGTTTATCGTAGAATTCCTTTAAAATAGCAAATACTTCAATCTTCATACTATCCTCCTATGTGCATCATGCTCAGGTCACTTCCTGTAAATTTAAACATTTGCTTTTGTGACATGGCTTGTATCAGTTTATCATTTAAATCGGCGGCATCATCTGGCTGGATAACGGAAATTGGTGAATTGCTGCTCAGGCAGCCATAAATGTTGCCAAAGGAATCGAGCCTTAGCCGGTCGCAGTCACTACAAAAGGGTGCAGTTTCATTTGCAATCACTCCAAAAATATTGTTCCTGCCGGTTTGCCAGTAATTGGCTGTAGCCCCGGTTTCTCTTTTCAGCGGTAAAATGCTATGCCTGGTTTCTACAACAGAAAGGATTTCCTGACGCGAAAAGAAATATTGCCCAGGGTTTTCATGTAAATGTCCCATTGCCATGATCTCTAAAAAGCGGATCTTCAGCCCGCGGTCAAATGCATATTCAAGTAATGGCAGGATCTGGTGTTCATTGATTCCCTTCATGATTACAGTGTTGAGCTTTACCTCCAGACCGCATTCAATTGCTTTATCTATACCCTGAAGTATCCGGTGCAGCCCTCTTCTTCTGCTGATCTCAAAAGAGGTGTTCTCGTCGATGGCGTCCAGTGAGACATTGATGGACTTTAACCCTGCTCTTTTAAGTTTTTCGGCCTGTTGGGCCAAAAGCAGCGCGTTTGTAGTCAGCGCGATATCCTTAATGCCGAGATCTGCTCCTCCCTTCACAATAAGGTCGAGGTCTTTATAGAGCAATGGTTCGCCTCCGGTAAGCCTTAGGGTCTGTAAATCCAGCTGTCGGTGCAGGTTCTCAATTATCCGAAGCATTTCGGTTGCCGGCAGTGCTTTCTCTTGCTGCTGTTTATATTTATCCCGTGTTTCATCCTGTCCGCATGCGCAATAGACACAGCCCAGGTTGCAGGTATTGATCAGACTGACCCTCAAGGTTTTGAACTTTCTACCGTATATATCTCCGCCACTTATCATTACATGAAAAATATAAGTTTAAATGATGCGATCGTCAAAACAGCTGTGAGCACGTATTTTACAGTTTGCTGCTTAAATTTATGACTCCCAAAGTATGACCCGCTAATTCCACCTGCCAGCGCAGCACAAAACCAGGCCGCAGCACCGGGATCTATTTGTATTGGTGCTTTATTGCCCAGCAAGCCGGATATTGAATTCAGGACAATGAACAGCGCAGACGCAGCAGCAGCTTCCTTTGCAGTAGCCCAGGCGAGGAGCATGAGCAGCGGACTCAGAAAAATACCCCCACCAATATTGAGGATTCCGGCAAGGAGCCCAAGTATGATACCCGATGCCAGGGCAAGTGGTATGTTGACTTTTTTTATTTCTTTTTGTGCAGGTGTATAGCCGAGCAGCCTGATGATTGGGACAAGCAGGGCCAGTCCGAGCAGCAGATGGTAAACGCCTTCGTCCACATGAATTTTGGAGCCTATAAATGCCATGGGAATCGAGGTGATCAGAAAGGGCCAGCAGAGTTTCCATTTGAAAAAACCTGATCTCCGGAACTGCAAGAAGCCTATTCCGGCTACAAGAATGTTAAGCATCAGGATCAGGGGCTTATAAGTACTCGCCGCCACTTCAAAAATAGATAGTATGGCGAGGTAGCCGCTTGCTCCGCCGTGGCCTACTGAGGCATACAGGAAGCCAACAATAAATATGGACAGTATCAGTAGCAGCTCGTTATACATCATTCTAAAATTGTGTGAGGACATATTTGCTTACCGGCAAAAATGCCTGTTTCTCTGAATTGCAGGTAGGGCATACATAATTATCCGGCAGATCGTTGAATGCTACCCCGGCCTCAATATCATTAATTTCATCACCAAACTCTTCGTCGTAAACGGACAAGCAGTTTTTACACTGGTGAACCTGTATCAGCTGGTCTTCAGCACCTTCGTCTTCAAGTACGCGGTCTTCATGCAAGAGTACCGAATCTCTGGTCTGCAGATCATAATAATGATTACAGAGCGAGATCAGGATGGGCGTAAGGCCGGTTAAACTGATATCGGTTCCGAAAGTTACGAAATCTTTTGAGTTTGGATTGAAATTACGGGTATGTAATATGTCAAAACTTTCTCTGGAAGGATCGGGCTGCTTTCTGATAATCACGGATCCGAACAGGCCGGTCTTAGGATTGACCTTAATGGCAAAGGAAAGTTTGAAAGTCCGCAGGTCTTCCTTATCAAATTGTTTCACAAGATATTGCTTCAGATCAAGCCCGTATGCGCACTGGTCTTCGACCTGCCAGTTGAGCTCATTGGAAGCATGACGCACATTAATCCTGTGTTTCGCCAGTACCGTATTCCAAAGTAGTTGTTCTTCTATCCCTTTAATAATGATTGACTTCCAGGGGGTAACGTAAAATTGTGCAATTCTGGATTTGATGCAAAGCGTGCATATATCTTCAAGGAAAGCACATGAAAATGCTTCATCCCTCCTATAAATGCCGAGCCAGTATTTATTGCTGTCGTATTTATTAAAGCCTTCATAATACGGCAGGTTGAAATCGGGAAGTTCCAGATTTGCGGTATTGTTATAGTGTATAAACTTTGTCTCGCTTCCAGCTTTTTGGTAAAGCCTGGTACCATTGATGTCTGCTCTGTTGCAATACAGATCTGGCCTTGCCTGAATAACTTCTTCAATGTCTCTGCTCAACAGGGCGATATCTTCGGTATAAACCAATACCGGCCATACGTAAAAGATGCTGGTTTTGGGGAACCTGATGTGCAGATGCCAGTAATTACTGACTGCTGAACTGATAAAATTTAGATTTCCGGTGAAGAAAGGGACAAAGGTCTGATTGCTGCTGATCAGGTTGATCTTTAAGCGGGGCTTAAAATCAAACAAATCGAGAATATCTTTGTAAACTCCTTCCCCGAGCCAGTTTGCGTTGCCAAATATATTCTGAGCTACATAGGAGCTCAGAATATTGGGTTGCTGGTCTGTGTTGAGTTCAAAATCGATATTGGCAACAAAGAATTCATGTTCCAGCGATTCCAGCTGATCTGCGCTGGCAGTGATGAACAACTGCTGGCGGGTACCAAACCGGATATTTTCTATGCCTGCTTTTTGCACCGCATCCAGGATCTCGAGCATGTCACCCGCAGCGACTACGCCACCTGGCAGGTTTATTTTCAGGGTGTGTATGACTTCTTCGGACACCATAGGATTGTACATTTATACCGCGTTTAATAACTGTTCCATTATACGTTTTACTTCTGGTCTGCAGGAGCCGCAGCCTGTTCCAGCGCCTGTACTGCTGCAAAGCTGTTTCAGGTCTGAACAGCCTTCACTTACTTTAGCTTCTATATTGCCCTGACCTACACTGTTACAGCTGCAGATCAGCTTGCCCATTACAGGATCGACTTTAGTGCCGCTTCTGAGCAATTGCAAACGCTTTTCACTCAATTCGATTTTTTGTTCTATCAGGGCTCTGAACTCCTGAAATTCGGCTTTATCGCCAATCAGAATGGTACCGACCAGCCTGTCCTGGTGAATGATACATTTTTTATAGTAGCGTTTCGCCTTGTCGATAAATACAATCTCCTCATAGTTCTTGTCATCGGGCGATTCCGGCAAGCCGATGCTGCACAGGTCAAAACCTTGTATTTTAATGATATTCATGAGCGTGCTTCCCGAGTAAAAGCTTGAAATATCGCCGTTGAGGTATTGCGCAACCACTTCTGCCTGCTGCTCTGCAGCTGCTGTGATGCCGTACAGCATGCCGTTGAATTCTGCAATTTCGCCAATGGCGAAAATAGAAGGGTCGCTGGTCTGCATGCGCTCGTCTACGACGACTCCTCTTTTGCAAAGAATATCAGATTCTTTAGCGAGTTCTATATTTGGCGTGGTGCCTATCGCCATGATCACCGCATCACAATTGATCTTTTTACCGCTTTTTAAACCAACACCTGTGAGTTTGGAACGGCCGTAAAAAAGCTGTACTTCCTCGTTATAATAAATATCGCAGCCAAGTCGTTCCATTTGCTCACTGAGCAACTGACTTCCTAATGAATCGAGTTGCCGGCTCAAAAAACGCGATACGCGCTGTATGATGGTTACATTTACTCCTGTTTCCCTTAACGAAGCCGCCATTTCCAGCCCAAGTAGCCCGCCACCTACTATAACCACCTGCGCCTTTCTGGAGATGTGCTTTTTAAAATTATCTGCATCTGTTCTGGTTCGCATGCTAAAGATTCCGGGCATGGAAGGTACGTTCCTTGGAATAGCAGGACGGCTGCCGGTACCTAGGATCAGTACGTCATAAGCTGTTCTGATCCCTCTTGAATCTGTGACATATTTGTTTAAACGATCTATTTCTACTATACTGATTCCGCGGAGCAGATTGATGTTGTATTGCGGTTCTTCCTCGTCCTTCATCTTCACAAGCTGCTCCCAGTTTTGTTCGCCACTGATGTAATCCGGGAGCATCACCCTGTTGTAAAATGGGTAGTTTTCTTTGCTGAAAATGGTAATTTCGTCTTCAGAGTTTAGCTCACGATACGATTTGACGAAACCGTAGGCACCGGCCCCGGCGCCTACAATCACGATATGCTGTTTCGGTTTTTTATACTTCTCTACACTAACGGCACAATATTTAAAATCCGGCTCCTTGGAGATCGGGTCGATCAGCGTGCTGGTTACATTGTTTGCCCTGTTCAGGTCGCTGCCCAATATCTTGCCCCAATGCATCGGCAAAAATACTACGCCTTGCTTAATTGCTCCGGATAGCTTTGCTTTTACACGCACATCCCCCCTTAAAGATTTTACAACAACTATATCCGTATCCGCGACATCAAGTCTTTCGGCATCATCAGGGTGAATTTCAAGATAAGCCTGGGCAATGTGGTTTTTGAGTTTATTTACTTTGCCTGTTTTCGTCATGGTGTGCCACTGATCGCGGATCCTTCCGGTGGTGAGCACAAATGGAAAATCAGGACTTGCGCTTTCGCTGCTAAAACCGTCCGGTACGGCATGGATAATCGCCTTTTTATTTTCGGTGTAAAATTTCTTATCTGCAAAGAGTCTGGCGGTACCGCTGTCGAGCCTTTTACTGTATGGCCACTGCAGGGTATGCTTACGTTTGATTACCTCATAATCCAGCCCTTCCAGACGCAGGGTTGTTCTGGCTGTGAGCTTGGTATGTTCTTTGAAAATCTCTGCGGCACATGAAAAATCGAAACCGGAATAACCCATTTTCCCGGCAAAACGACAAATGATCTCTGAATCGGGCAGTGCTTCGCCTGGCGCGTCGACAGCTTTGCTCAGGTAGCTGATTCGTCTTTCCGAATTGGTCATGGTGCCTTCCTTTTCTGTCCAGCCTGCAGCGGGCAGAATCACGTCGGCAAACTTCAGGGTTTCAGGTTTATTACTGATGTCCTGTACAACTACAAATTTGGCTTTTTTCAGACCTTCTTCGGCAATTCGTGCATTGGGCAGGCTTGTTAAGGGGTTGGTACAAATGATCCAGATGGCTTTCAGACTTCCCTCATTCAGGGCATCGAACATTTCTGTAGCCGTTAGACCCGGCTTTGCTGAGATTTCCTTTCCTTTCCAGAAGTCCTGAACTTCCTTTCTGTGTACGGGATTGGCAAGGTTCCGGTGCGCAGGCAGAAGATTTGCCAGACCACCCACTTCTCTGCCACCCATTGCATTGGGCTGTCCTGTTAATGAAAAAGGGCCTGATCCAGGCTTTCCGATGTGCCCTGTGATCAGGTTCAGATTGATCAGGCTCAGATTTTTATTCACTCCGATTACACTCTGATTCAATCCCATTGTCCACATCGTGATGAAACCCTTTGCATCGCCTATATATTCAGCAGCGGTAACGATGTCGTAAGGATTTAAACCGCAGATCAGAGCGGATTCTTTCAGACTCTTTTCGAACACGAGTGCCTTATATTTTTCAAAGCCTTCAGTATTATTGTCTACAAACTTCTGATCGATCTTACTGCGTTCGATAAGCAGCCTGCCAATGGCGTGATTTAGCGTAACGTCTGTTCCGGGATTGATTTGTAAGTGCAGATCTGCATTGCTGCAGCTATCTGTCAGTCTGGGATCTACAACAATAATTTTTACGCCTGGATTTTTGGCCTTATGTGCTTCTACCCGTCGCCAAAGGATAGGATGGCACCAGGCAGGGTTGGCTCCGGTCACATAAAAGCAATCGGCATGCTCGATATCGTCATAACAGACCGGCACACTGTCTTCTCCAAGACTCATTTTGTACGCGGCTACAGCACTACTCATGCACAAACGCGAATTTGTATCTATGTTATTGCTACCAATAAAGCCTTTTATGAGTTTATTGATCACATAATATTCTTCAGTAAGACACTGGCCCGATGCATAAAATGCAACTGAGTCCGGCCCGTATTTATCAATAAATGTTTTGAAAACCGCAGCGGTACGCTCCAGGGCTGTATCCCAGCTCACACGTTGCAGTGGCATATTTTTGTTGTAACGCATCTGCGGATAAAGCAACCTGTCGCTCTTGTCATTTACTGTATATTGGAGATTGAGGCCCTTGCTACATAACGCTCCTTTATTTACAGGGTGGTCCTTATCGCCGGTTACTGTAAGGGTGCCATTTTTTTCTTTGTTGAGGACTACACCACAGCCCACGCCACAGTAACAGCAAGTACTTTTAAAAGTTTCGTCATGTACGTTCAAATTCATATGGGCTTAGTAATCTTTATAAATTCAGGTTGTTATTGTTTGTAGCTATGCAGGCTGCAGTTCTGTATCCAGGCTATGTGCAGGTGAGGTCTCCTTATGAAATGGTGTTAGTGTTACGATCAAACCAATCACTGCTACAGCTATACCTATATATAGAAATGCATCAGCATAGGTCAATGATTTGGATTTGAATAGAAAACCTGCCAGCATAGCACCAAGATTACCTCCGGCCCCTACTATTCCGCTAACAGAACCTATAGCTTTTTTATTGATAAACGGGACTATTGAGTAGGTACTGCCGTTTGCCATTTTTAAAAACAAAGCAAAGATCAGCATACAAATGATTGCGAGCGTAAGTGTACCTGCCTGCGCAAAGAAGGTAATGGCGATGCCTTCAAGCACCAGAAAAGAGCCAAGCAATACCCCTTTTCCTTTCAATCCGTAAAGCTTGCCCACCTTGTCGCTTACCATACCTCCAAGCGCTCTGGCAAAAAGGTTCATGAAGCCAAATATGGCAGCTAAAGCGCCTGCAAGAATCAGGGAAGCATTAAAGTTATCTACAAAAAAGATCGCTGCGACATTATCTACGGTTATTTCTATGCCGAAACAGGCGGCATAAGCAATGGCCAGGATCCATGTTCTTTTATCCTTCATTGCTTCGGCAAATGAGCCTTTTGCCTTGACAGCCCTGGGTCCCTTTTCGATGTCACGGTAATTACCGGCAGGCGTGTCTTTAGTATATTTGTAATAAATGAATGCCATAATCAGGAGGATTATTCCAGGCACTACCATCGCGTATCTCCAGGAATCGGCATTACTGCTGTAACCAAGCGTAACAAATACCGAAGCAACCAAAGGCATTACCAGGTTAGTGACCCCACCGCCAAGGTTACCCCATCACCCGAAACGGCGTTGGCTGTTCCAATGATATTAGGCGCGAACATCATAGAGGTGTGAAACTGTGTGATCACAAATGAAGCACCAATGATGCCGATCACGAATCTAAAGATCAGAAAAGTTTCATAGCTGTTGGACAATCCAATCAGCATAACCGGAAAGGCCCCGAGCAACAAAAGTATGGTGTAAGATAACCGCGGACCCAGGCTATCACACAGTTTACCAATCAGAAGTCTTGCAAAGATGGTAGCTGATACCGAAGCAATGATGATGTTTCCAATCTGTTCTTTATTGAGGTGAAGTTGTTCGCGGACAATCGGCATAAGTGGCGCTATACCAAACCAGCCGAAAAAACAGAAGAAAAATGTGATCCAGGTAATGTGAAAGGTTTTCATTTGAATGCCTTTCACTGAAAAGATGTTTAACTCTTTAAGGGGTTGAGGTGTACTGATATTTGCCATATTTTCTGGTTT
>DATFQH010000153.1:0-29450 GCA_035264385.1 Pedobacter sp. | reverse complement strand
CTTTTGGTAACAAATACAAGATTGAAATGGACAAGCTCAAGGAAGTAAAGACACAGAGGGATTCCATGCAAAGCGCTATCAAGATCGACCGCCAAAAGCTAAACTATGAGATTTTCGGAAACAAAACTTCTGAAACTTCAGGTATAATGGGCTATGGACCGTATGCAAAAAGAAAAGAAGCCGAACTGGCACAGCGCGAAAAAGATCTGGATACTTTATCTGCCGGTGTAAGAAAACTGGAGGATTTCGTAGACGGGCGTAAGCAGTTTGACGGATTACTTGGCGAGAAATTATATACTGGCAAGCAGCTGGACAGCCTGACCAGTATTGCAGGCTTCGCTGACCGGAATTGGGCCCTCGGCCAGCTAAGCTTTAGTCCAAACGGAAAGAAAGATTTGAACACTTCGTTGGCGATCACCTTTATAGGCTTATTATTTGTTTTCTTTGAATGTTTACCCGTATTTGTTAAATTGATGAGCAGCCGCGGACCTTATGACCGCTCCGTTGATAATATTGAAACAGCGCAGATGTATGAATCTGACAAGGATAAGGACTATGAGGTTACAGTAATCGACGGTGTACATGATACCCGTATAAGTACTGAGATAGCCAGACGTAAAGAAAAACTAACGAAAACTGAATAATGAAAAAAATCATCTACCTGCTTTTAATCTTGTTTGCAGCTCAGGGAGCCAACGCACAGGATATAGACAAAATCATCACTAAAGATTATGTTAACCGCCTGATCAAAACATTGAGCAGCGATGAAATGGAAGGCAGAGCCACATTTAGCCCGGGTATTGATAAGGCAGCCAGCTTCATCGAATCGGAATTTAAAGCAATAGGCCTGCAGCCCCTTACCGGCGCTACAGGATACAGGCAAACATTTGAACAGGATGGTAAATCACTTTTTAACGTAGCCGGAATGATTCCAGGTAAGTCTAAAGCCAAAGAACTTGTGATCTTTTCCGGTCATTATGACCATCTTGGAATTATTAAGGCCAGTGAGGGAGACAGTATTGCAAACGGAGCCGACGATGATGCCTCGGGCACAACGGCCATGATTGCATTAGCAAAGTATTACAAGGCACTGAACAATAATGAGCGCACACTTATTTTTGTAGCATTTACAGCCGAGGAGATCGGCGGATTTGGTGCTAAGTTTTTTTCACAACAGCTAAACCCCGATGACGTGACTGCCATGTTCAATATCGAAATGATTGGCAAGGACAGCAAGTTTGGCAAGAATACCGCCTTTATCACCGGCTTTGATAAATCTGACTTTGGCAAGATTCTTCAAAAAAATCTTGCCGGTACGGAGTTTACTTTTCATCCTGACCCGTACCCTAAACAAAACCTGTTCTACCGGAGTGATAATGCCACACTGGCAGCTCTGGGTGTACCTGCGCATACGATCAGTACAGACCAGATCGATACAGATAAATTCTACCACACGGTAAAAGATGAGTATGAGACTCTTGATGCGGATAATATCCTGGCGACCATAAAGGGAATTGCAAAAAGTGCGATCAGTATCATTAAAGGAATAGATACACCAACAAGAATTCCCAAACTGATCGAATAGATCAGATGATCTTTTCCATCACATAATCGTTCATAAGGAAACCATTGCCGATATCGAGATCAATGGTTTCCTTAATGACAAAGCCTGCCTTCTTATAAAACTCAGCAGCATTATTATTCCGGTTTACACTGAGCTGGAGCGCACTTCCGTTAGCGCGTTTTACAAGGTTCACCACCTCGTTTATCAATAATTTCCCCACGCCCCTGCCATGTGTTTCGGGCAACACATAAAGTTTATGCAGCTTATAGATTCCTTTTGACGAGTCTAACACTGAGAAACCGGCAAAGCCGAGGTCCAGTCCTTCCGATTCGGCGATCAGAAATATATAGCCGGCTTTAAACTGTGATAGCAGCTCTGCTTTGTTGTACATTTTATCCAGCATATACCGGATCTGTTCGTCCGAAAGATAATCATAAGTATTCCACCAAGTCCTGTCGGCCAGATCCTGTATACTTTCTATGTCTTTCTCTTTACCTCTTCTTAATACGATCATAGTACTTCGGCTATAAATAAATAAGGCACGTTGAAAATGAATTCAACAAATCCGTCTTCGATGACCTTGAAATCCCCACTTTCAGTCTGCATCAGATTACTGGTCTCAAAATAAGCCAGTACTTCGATTCTGAAAATACTGCCCCGGGGCTTCCAGACCTTAAACCCTGATTTAATTGCATATGCTTTTTCAGTTGCAGTAAAAACCACGATATTGATGCGTTGAATATAGCTGCCCAGTTCTCTGAGCCTGCTCTCCTTATCGATCACATTAACTGCCGGATATCTTTCTGTAATGAGGTAACCCAGAACGGCGTCCAGCTCCTGCGAATCGGAGTGGATAACTCTGGTGTTCTCCTGGGAAGCACTGGTACCGCCGCCATTTACAACCGCATCCACCTTAAGACCCAGGCTGATCACTTTTTCGTAACTGTAAGCACTTACGATCAGTGTAGGACTCCATTCGAGCAGCTGACCAAGGTATTCCTCATCAAATGTACCCAGATGGTGGATATAAAGGGCGGGCTCCTGCTTCTCTCTTACGATATGGTGTGACGACATGGAGCTAAGTTAGCGCCTTTCACAGTACACTCCAAATTCTGCTATAGATGGCGAATCTTTGAATGCTTTGAACTTTACACGAACCTTGTCGCCCCAGACACCTTCAAACCGGTGGACTTTTATTCTCGATACCTGGTTTCCTTCGGCCAGGAAATGCCATTTATTATTAGCGAAATATTCCAGGGTATATGCGGTAGCATTTCCCTTACTTTCGGTGATGACAATGGTATTAAATTGAGTTTCTTTCGTCAGGTCAACTTCAAGCCAGGGTTCTTTTACGGCCGGATTAGAATTCCAGGCTGAGCGGAAATTATCATCATTGGCAAAATCCATGAGTTCAGAATCCGAGCTCCAGCTAGAATAGGCTGGCTTCTTTTTGGCCAGATTGGATGAAATAATTGGATCCTCAGTGTCGGGCAGCCTAGGAAGATTATCTTCCTTTTTGTACAATTTACCTATCTCCCTGAGTTCGGAAATTACGTTATCATCTATCAGACCATCGCGGTTGGGCGCTACATTCAGGATAAAATTGCAGAAAGCTCTGTTCAAAGGAATCAGGTTATTGTTCACAAGATCTACAGCTTTTTTTACAGCAGCTGTATTGAATGATGTTTTCCAAAACCAATACGGATTGATGGGCAGGCACGAAAGTGCCGGTAGCTTGTTGCTTTCTTTTGAAATGTGCTGTCCGGCACCTTGTTCATAAGACTTAATATCGGTATAAAACAATGCCTCAGCAGGATATTTAGCTGCATTCAGATCCATCAGGAGACAATTGGGCTGCAGGGATTTCACCAGGTTGTAAACTTCCTCAAACGGCACATCGTCGTAGGATATCCTTGACCACGGCGCGTCCCAGCCATCAATGATCAGCGCAGAAATCTCCCCGTAATTGGTTAGTAGTTCAGTTAACTGGTCTTTTACCAGTTTGATATGCGCTGGAGTAATGTGCCCCGGACGGAGCTTGTGATGTGTATCCAGAATGGAAAAATACAACATCACTTTTAAACCTTCTTTTCTAAAAGAATTTACATATTCCCTTACCACATCGCGTTTCAGTGGACTGTTCATCACATTGTAAGAGGTAGTCTTCGTATCCCAGATGGCAAAGCCGCTATGGTGCTTGGTTGTGAGACAGCCATAACTCATATTGGCCGATTTGGCCGCTTTAGCCCATTGGTCTGTATTTAGTTTCTTCGGGTTAAATATTGCCGGCAAAGCATCAGGATCGGCCCAGTCTTCGTCCATATAGGTTGGAATATTATAATGGATGAACATGCCGAAGCTGAGGTCAACAAATTGTTGCTGCAGCACAGGAAGAGCAGTCTTTGATTTCTCCTGGCCATAGCCAGTCGTTACATAAAGACTTAAACAGATCATAAAAAGGGTTTCTGTTATCCGACGGGTATTTATTGTAAGCATATAGTGTCTCGTAATTGGAGTATTGGCCAATCGCAACATGTAATGGCCAATTTAGTAATATTCTTAAAGCTAATGGCAAAATAACTGATGTCCAATGTGCAATTCCGTTAAGTTAATGGATTATGCTCTGTTTTCCCTAACCGGATCCTGAAGATATGAATGGCCTATCGACAGTCTTGGTTTCAATTGTTTTCTTCTGGATGCTGAGGGCTGCAGGCACAGGATATTTCATTAATCAAAAAGGAAAGAATCCCTATTTATTTTTTCTTATTTTCGTTTAGACGGAAACCGATTTCAGGGACAATTGAATT
This sequence comes from Pedobacter sp., assembly GCA_035264385.1. Classification (GTDB taxonomy): domain Bacteria; phylum Bacteroidota; class Bacteroidia; order Sphingobacteriales; family Sphingobacteriaceae; genus Pedobacter. Next base: position 25,079 of record DATFQH010000153.1, on the reverse strand, counting down.
ACATGGATGACCACAATCAAAGTCTTTTAAAGAACTGGAAGCTACTGGCCGAAGGAGAAAAGCAAGGCCTATACGCCTGCTTCTCGCTTTTTTATGATGATTTGTACCGGTTTGGACTATCCCTTTACCACAATCCTGAACTGATCAAAGAAAGCATTCAGAACTTATTTATAGAGCTATGGCAGATCAGACATAAACTTGCCGAGGTAGATAACATTCAGCAATACGTACTTACCATCTACAAGCGCATCATCTATAAAACCAATCAAAAGACCGGACTGAAAAGTATCGCACAGGATATCAGCTTGGAAGATCTGAAACCCGAATCCATTTCAGTCGGTTCTTATGAATCCATTCTGATTGCAAGTCAGGAAGATGACCATTTGAAAAAAAGGCTGTTCCATGCACTTGGTAAACTTACACCCCGCCAAAAAGAAATGGTGCAGATGAGGTACTTTGACTGCCTGTCTTTTAAAGAGATTGCAGGTAAAACACAGCTCACAGAAAGAACCATTTATAATACCCTGCACAGTGCCGTTAATGTACTGCGGGAATCCCTGATGACCATCACCATTGCTGTATTATTTGCAATACTGGCGGCCTGAACCCGGGTTTGCCACATACGCAAGCGAACTACTAGATCTTCAGCCTGATACTCTTTTTCTGAAGCAGGCCTGCTATTGACACAATAATCAGTGCATACAGCAGGGATTTTAACAAACCTACAGGACCTGTACGCAATATTTCGGGCAACTGAGGCAGACTCAAAAGCCCGATCAGCGCATAATGTATATACGGCAATAAATAACAGGTCAGAGTGCTGGTTCCGGCGGGCCTGATGTAATCGTACCATTTACGGCGATTCAGGATTTCTGTAAGATAGATGATCAAAGCTAGTCCGGATATAGTTATGGCCGAACAGATGGTCGTCCAGGAGGGGGTAGCTCTGATCTTTGAGATTCCCCACACCGGGCTTGTCAGGTAACCGTACAGAAACAAGGCCGCCGCAAAGCCAAGTACACTGACCCAGAATGCTGAGCTCCTGGTGTCATATTTTCTATAAAAAAGAGCCGTAACAATACCTGCCATAGGAAGGGTTGGCATGGCACCATCTCCCGAGATCCAAATGTAACCACGGATGGGATCCAGCATACCCAGCCAGCCCATGGCATTTGCAGAATTAAAGGCAATAAAGAATATCAATGCCAGGATCTGAACCAACAGGTTTCCGCCGGAAAAGAGAAAAACGCAACTGGAAATGAAATATGCCCAGCCGATCAGACCCAATATGCCCCACCATTGTATTCTCATAGCAGTTATGCCACTGGCCCCGTTACCCTGATAAAGGAAAGCCATACTGACCAACAGTACGACGCCCGACACCTTTAAGATTTTAATGGTTATCGGTTTATAATCTGAGTAGTCCAGCCACACAAGAAAAAAACCAATGGTAATTAAGATTTGCCAAACCGGCCGGGGCAGGGCCGCCGCATCTCCATAACTTTCCAGGTTTACATGAAAAAAACCTATAATAAGCAGCGCCAGTGTTCTTAAAACGATATGCTGAAAAATCTTCGCATCACTTTCTCCTTTCTTTCTCCGGCTGTCAATAGCGTACGGTACTGACAATCCTACAATAAACAAAAATGCGGGAAACACCACATCGGCCAGTCCCATATGATTAGCTTCCCCCGAAGTATGCTCCAACCACAAAGGAATATCAATGAGCGTCCACAGATCATTTACAAAGATCATCAGCACCATTACTACCGCACGCAGGGCATCGATAGAAATCAGACGCTGCGATACGTTCTTCAGAGCGTTATCCATTGGCTATTTAAGGGTCTTGTAAATTGTACCCATTAATGAATTTACACCTTTTACATCATAATCTCCGGCATATAAATATGCCCCCTTGAATCCATTTGTTTTTATATAAGCTGTTTTCGTGTCAATTAGCGGAAGCCCGTTATAATAAACACCGAATGCAATATTGACCATTTCCTTACCAGGTGCAGTTGCATCTTCAGCAAGAATATCCTTATAAGGCATGTAACCGTATGAGCCCCATCCCAGATTATTACCATCTGCATCTATTTCATTATATCTCAAGCCAAAGGCAGGAATTCCGATAACCAGCTTATTCTTTGGCAATTTATTACTCCATATGGTTGCACCGCTCTCCATAAACTCCAGGCTTGAAGGCTGTCCACGCTCAGCGGCAGGCCCTACATGGATTCCATCTTCATAAGCATGTACATTTACCCAATCTGCTTCATCAAAATCAGCAACGGGGTAATCCCAGTGCAGATAATTGGTGGTTACAGATACCGTTAAAATTTGGGTCGGCAGTGCGGTCCTGAGCAATGCAAGGAAAGGGCCGATCGCCTTCATACTGGCATTGGTAACGGCACCGTCGTCATTGCCCAGGTCCGTCATCAGGATATCCAGACCATCCAGTTTTCTATCCTTAACATATTGCGCAATTGAAGCCGCGAGTGCTATTCTTTTGGCCGGATCACTGATTACCGAACCAAAATCCGTGCTGTTGTAGAGCGACCAGCCATCTACTCCGGAAAGTGTTCCGGTAACGCCAAGCAATACCGGCACCCCTGCGATGTGAGACCGGGCCACAATCTCGTCTACATTCTGCCCGAGATTTCCTTTTGAAAAATCCGCGGCGCCGGAAGGCGTAACCCTTGCGCCGGTATAAGTTACGTGTGTAACTGAAGCAAAATCGATATTGGCTGCTGTTGCATTCTCCGTAAGGTAAGCCATAGCCACATTAACATATGCTTTCGGCGTATAGGTTGCCGGGCTAACCAGTACCTTTGAAATCCTTGTGGAAGTTTGTCCGTTGTAGGTGGCTTCAACTTTGATCTCATACTCTCCACCTGCTGTAGGTGTAAAAGTAAAAGCGGTATCCGTTGACACGAGCTCGTTGTTCACCTTCCAGGAGATCTTCGCTTTTTCAATCGGCTTAGGTGAAAAGGTAAGGCCCGAATAAATGGCAGATTGGCCTTCATTTATAATCCTGTTCGGCACGGTAAAAACACCCCCGTTATCAATAATGCGCGGATGGAAATTTTCATCCACATCTGCCTCCTGTCCTTTTTTGCATCCTGCCACAACAGCAGATAAGCAAAGGCAGAGTATTAAATATTTTATAGTTTTCATGAGCATATCTTCTTTAAATCTATTGTTCATCTGTTATTTTTTTGTCTCATCATTGATGGTTTTCAGCAATGACAGGTTTCCGGATGCATCACCCAGCAGTTGCCAGATCATCACGCCGCCTGCTTTCTTTTGCAGGGCATAGTTTACTTTCTTTTTTATTGTAGGCAGCCCATTGTAATAGAAGGTACCTTTACCCGGGAGTTCCCATACATCTACTTTTTCTGCACCAGGATAAGCAGCGACAAGTTCTCCGAAATTCATGCTTTCCAAAATATCCGGTCCGAAGCCGTAGGCGTAAAAGGGAAGTCCAAGAATGAGCTTGTCTGCTGGTATAGACCGGCTCAGATTCCAATGGTTGAAGTCCTGCTCAGCTGCCTCGTATGTAGCATGCGGCCCTGGATCATCTTTCCTCCAGGGACCTGTATGGTCGTAAGACATGATATTTATCAGGTCAAAAAGCGCTATTGCCTTGTTCGAATAGGCTGCAGAATTCCATGTGGCAACCGCCGCCGTCATCAGCTTTTTATTGGCTTTCAGTGCCGCAGAAAGGTCAATCACAAAGCCTTCATAATCTTCATTGACAAAGTCACCTTCCAGGTCCACATCGAGGCCATCGAGATTATAAGTCCTGATCAGCTGCATCAGCCCGTCGATAAGTGCCTTTTTCTTTGCTGGCTTTATCAGTTCCTTTAAATGCTGGGGTGGATTTCCTCCGGCAAATGCCGACAGCACCTTGACCTTGTTGTCATGTGCTTTCTTAACCAGTTCGGCCAGACCACTAACTGGTGCAAAGAGGCCTGAAGCATCCGGATTAATGAATGCTATGTTCAAATGGGTGATTTTACTGAAGTCTATTCCGGCCGACGCCGCAAGCAGATCTCCTCCGGCAAACATATAACCGATTACCTTAAAATCTTTTTTAATTTCCGTTTCAGGTTCTCCGGCAGTAGCTTTAGATTTACTGCAACCTGAAAGCACAATTCCCAATAAAAATAATCTGATGAATATCTTCTTCATAATGGTTTCCCGTTAGCTTTATTGTTTATCCCACCATACCCTTTTATTCCAGGTATCGGTACCGCCCAGGCCATCAAGAGCCTTTTGAAAGTTGGTCTTGTTTTGCTCCTCTTCAGTAAAAGGATATTCAAATCTTCTCGGAATAGTCAGGCTTTCACTGGTTTCATCTACTCCCAATCCGGGGGTCAAAGCTGGAAATCCCGATCTTCTCCAGTTCGCGTAAGCTTCCGGGCCGTTAAGGAACAGGGTAATCCAAAGTTGCTTGTTAATCAGTTCGATCTCTCTTCCTGGCAGCAGCGCATTCCCGGTTGTAAATGTATTGATTTCGGATTCAGGTACTTGAGGCCCTCCGGGAAATAGACTTAGTTGTTCCATACCGGCTGTGATTCCTTTTCTGTAATGTTCAGCAGCACTATCGCCAAAGGTGGTCCCGAATCTGACAGTGGCCTCGGCAAGCAGCAATTCCACTTCTGAGTAAGTCAGGTGAAGAAAAGGTGCATTGAATCTGAGGAGAAAATTTGCAGGCTGAGCTTTCTGATCATTATTTCCAACAGTTACCGTTCCTATACCCGGAACGGTAACATTGAAACTATTTGCCCAATCGTTCCAGATATAGTGTCCGGGGACGACACCCTGATAACCGATTTGAGCAACTACCTGATCGGTAATCTCTACACGGGCGGTAGGAATACCACCCGGAACATCTATATAATATTTAACCATATATTTCATTCTCGGATCGTTGGTAGTTCTGAGTTGATCCAGAAACGGCACGGTAAACCGTCCCGGTGTTGCACCACCGTTGAAAAAGGAAGAAGACACCGCGTTCCCTTTTATATAACCTTTACCAGCTTCTTCATATTGACTGCGGATATCCTCGTGCGCTGTTCTGCAGACATCACCGGTTGCCGTAAATACGCCTGCATCATAAGCTGCCTGTGCCTCAGCCTTTGCTTTGCTTAGATCAATCTTCACCAGGCGCATCGCCAGACGCAAGCGCAATGAATTGGCAAATTTCTTCCACGATGAGATGTCTCCGTTGTAAAACACATCGCCTTTTACAGCATCCTTCCCGGCTTCAAGCTGCGCGGAGGCCTCAGTAAGTTCTTTAAAGAAAGCATTGTATACCTCTTGCTGGGTGTCGAACTTTGGCTTCATGCCTTGTCCTGCTTCGCTATAAGGTATGTCTCCGTACATATCGGTCATCCTGGCAAAAATGTAGACTTTCATGATCCGGCAAACCGCATTGAGATTCGATTTTTCCGGCACTCCGGAAGTTCTTTTCACAGCATCGATGATGTTCACTATATCATTTCCATAAGAGTCTTCCCATAGGATACCCATAATGTTCGGATCATTGTAATACCCTCCGCCCCATCTGTTACTATATGATCCGGCAATGTGCTGCACCAAAGGCATAGTCATCATAAAACTGGTTCTCTCGTTGACGTTCAAATCTCCGGAGAACCTCAGCTGCGCGGTAGTAAGCTGCACAGAGGGGTCCATGTTGGATGAACGGGTAGGGTCTATATTTGTATCTCCAAACTTCCTGCATGAGCTGAATGTCGCCATGGAAGCCAGTGTTAACAAGCAAAGTTTATATATTGTCTTTTTCATTGTCTTCTTTCTTAGATGTCCGTATTAAAATCTGAAGTTAAGGTTAAACCCGTAACTGCGTCTTCCCGGTAGTGAACCATATTCGATGCCTTGTCCGTTTCCGTTACTGTAGTTGGAATCGGGATCGACGTTTGGCACATGCTTGGAAATAATGAATGGGTTCCTAGCCACCAGCGCAACTTGAACATCCTTGAGGCCCAGCCTTGCAGACGCGGATGTAGGAACTCTGTAGCTTATCGTAAGCTGACGCACCTTTAGATAAGAACCATCATACAAGAAAGGTCTTGCCACTGAATTGCCCATATCTGCAAGTCCACCCCAGTAAACTGAAGGGTCTACAGCTCTGGTATTTTTCGAATAGATCGGCGTTCCGTCGGGTTCGGTCCCAGTCTGCACCACGCCTTGCGGTACAAGCCCCCTGACCATTCCAGAAGTAGTCCACTCGGCTATTGTTTTGCCTGCAGCCTGCCTGTCTTCTTCAGATTTGATCCATTCGGCTCTACCTTCCAATGTAGTTTTTAAGGCTCCGCTGGATGCAGCAGACCAGTTTGTCAGCGAGAGTAGATCTGCCCCTACTTTAACATCAAATACGGCACCCAAACTAAAGTCTTTGTAACTCATTGTACTGGTCAGTCCACCTGTCCAGTCAAAGATACCTTTTCCAAGAACCTGGCGTGTAGGGCTGATCAGAGGCTGAAGATCTGTGGCATTCAGGATGATATTACCATCGGGATCTTTTTGGTAATCATATCCCAGTATAGCCCCGTAATCGGCACCAGGCATTGCGACTACTGAGACCCCCATCCACCTGGCATCAGACAGCACAAGAAAAGGAGTACCTTCTGCCAGAGATTCCACTTTGTTAATGTTTCGTGCAAAGGAAATATTCAGATCCCAGTTAAAATCTTTTGTGGCTATTGGCGTTGCATTAAATGCTATCTCCAGCCCTTTATTAGAAATTACCCCTGCATTAAGAATGGTCGTTTTATAACCCGAAGAAACAGATGTAGGTAAGATATTCAGCTGATCTTTTGACTTCGAATTGTAATAAGTGATATCGATACCAACCCTGTTGTTGAGAAACTTGAGGTCTGCACCAAATTCATAGGACCGGGTAGTGGTAGGCTTCAATCCCGATATTGCCGCTTTAACTTCAGTTGATAAGCCCCCTGTTGGCATGCCGTTATAAGCAAGTGCATTGCTCTGGTAATATTGTGCCGTCAAAAAAGGATCTGTATCTGACGCCACCTGTGCAACAGAAGCCCTTAAGCGGCCTGAAGTAATGTATTTTTTATCCATTTTAAAGGCGTCAGAGAAAACAAAACTACCGTTTAGCGAAGGATAGGTTTTATAATTATCTCCTCCCAGCAGGGTTGAATAGGCATCCTGACGCAAGGTAGCATCGAAATATAAGAAATTCTTATAGGCAGCAGTAACCAGTCCATAAACGGAGTTAATACTTCTTCTGCGGGCAAGTGGCGATACAGACTGCACTGTAAAGCTCGTAGGAATTACCACATCCAGAATGGCCTGATCAGTGAACTGCATAGCAGTTCCTTTCATCCGGTTCCGGGTAATGCTCGACCCGAGCCTGGCAGAAAGGTTCCAGTTCTCACTCACTTGCTTCTGGGCTGTCAACAGCGCGTCTGCTTCAATGGTATGATATTTACTGTTATTTTGATCCAGGGTTCCTGTCAAAGCGCCGGGCGTCGTTCTGGGTCTAAATCTTTCATAATCCACGTAGGTCTGATCAGAAGAACCTCTGGCCTGCAATGACAACCAGCTTAAGATGTTGTAGTTCAATTGTAACGAAGCAAGCAAACGGTCTTTTTTTGTGTCATTACGCATCTCGTTGATCACCCAGTAGGGGTTCAGCCGATATTGATTACCATTGTTCCAATCCAGATAACTGCCATCTGCGTTTTTATATTCATTTTTGAACCTGGCCTGGTCAACCGTATTTGCAAGTGAAAGAAAGCTATTCCCAATATTTGCCGGATCGTCGGCAAGTGAAGGACGGTTATCCACGTCTTCGTTCATATAAAACGCCCGGGCTTCTAATGTGATTTTTGGTCCGAACTTAGAACTGCCATTAAATGTAAATGAATTCCTGGTAATCCCGCTTTCCGGAATAATATCCTTATTGGTCAGGTTTGACGCAGAAAAGCGGAATGTAGAATTGTCTGTAGAATTGGTAAAAGACAGCGTATTTGTAAACGTAGCGCCTGTTCTGAAGAACCCGTCAATATTATTTTTTACATAAGCATATGGCACTCGCGCACCGGTACCGGTGATCACCGTAAGATCCGGGTCTATTCGGGCGCCGAAGCTTTTATTTAGTGTGTTATAATCCTGAATGGCTTGGGTGTTCAGTTGTTGCTTTACTCCTTGACCATAAAGCGACTGATAGCCATCGTAACTGGTCAGCTGTTGCTCGAGAGAGGAAGTGCTGTTAAATTCAATACCCAGCTCTTTATTTTTTCTGCCTTTTTTCGTTGTAATTAGGATAACCCCATTACCAGCCCTCGAACCATACAGTGCTGATGCAGATGCACCTTTCAAAACACTGATCTTATCGATATCGTCAGGGTTAATGGCAGAAATCGCATCACCCATATCTACTCCCGAAGCATACATTCCTCCACCGGTACCTCCATAATTTGAATTGTCGATCGGAATGCCATCAACCACATATAGTGGTTGGTTATTGCCGGTCACCATGGTGTTTCCACGGATGATTACCCTTGATGACCCTGCAGGGCCACCAGCCGTGCTGTTGATTACCAGTCCAGGTACCTTGCCTGCCAGAGAGTTGATCACATTTACTTCCCTTGCCTTTTTCATTCCCTCACCATCTACCTCAAATACAGCGTAACCTAAGGAGCGCTCTTCACGCCTGATACCCAATGCAGTTACTACTGTGTTTTCCAGTTGCAGCGCTGCTTCCGTCATTACGATAACCAGATTTGTTTGTTCATTGGCAACAACCGATTTGTCTGAAAAACCCAGCATTTTAAAGGTGATAATGTCTCCTTTGTCTGCGCTGATACTGAAAGCTCCGGCTTCGTTAGTGGATACCGATTTTTTCTGGGTCGCATTGGTCACTGTTACTCCAGGCATGGGTACGCCCTTTTCATCATTTACCTTACCGGTAAGAATAAAGGTCCGCTTAACTACCATTGGAGACGGCGGCGTGTACGACTGAATCATAATGGTCTTCCCATTGATCTGATACCTGATGTGAACTTTTTTAGAAATGGCATTGATCACCTCCTCAATCTTCGTAGTCTCGATGCTCAGGTCAATCTTTGTCCCGACATTGAGATCCAGTGGGTTGTAAGAAAAGTGAACCTGCGCTTTCTCTTCAATTTGTTTAAATGCATTCAAAAGCGGGGTATTTTTCCACTTAAATGAATACATCTTTTCTTTTGACTGGGCATAACCTGGCATGGTGAGGATCAGCAGCAGACACAGGCATGCCTTACCCAATAACCCATAAAAGAAATAGAAGGGTAGTAAGTTTTTTTTCATATTGGTTGGTTGGTTTAGGTGAGTGGTTAGTTGGTTTTTAAGGTCTATTTTTTAAAATTCAGCATCACTTTATTGTTATTTACAGAGTAAGAAAAATGATTAGAAAAACCTATGGCATCGAGCACATCGGTTAAGCTCTGATCGGTAAATTGTCCGGTAAACGCAATCGGCTTTTTAGGTTGACTATCTGTTTCTATTTCCACGCCGTAGGTAGTCTTCAGCACGGTGCGAATCTCTCTTAGGGTAGCCATTGAAAATACAAGTCGGCGACTTTTCCAATTTTCTACTTCGGCAGGGTCAAATGCTGTCTTTACAAATTCGCTACTCAGTTCGGTTACGTCCGCTTTTTCTCCGGGCAGCAATTCCATCTTGTTTGCGATCTTCTGGTCAGCAACTTTACCCACACTTACCTTACCGGTAGTCAGCATTATCGAAACCGGATGATCCGCCGTATAATTATTAATCTTAAAGGAAGTCCCGAGCGCAGTGATAGCCGTTTTTCCTGAAATGACAATAAAAGGCTTATCCTTATTTTTGCTGACTTGGAAATATGCTTCCCCTTTAAGCCATAAGACCCTGCTATCTTTATTGTAACTGGCATCAATCTTAAGTTCTGTGAGTCCATTCAGTATCACTATACTCCCGTCGGACAATGTTACCTTACGCCGTTCATTAAAACCCGTTCTTAAAGTCTCAGCTTTGCTGATTTCCTGGTACGAGGGGAGCGTAATATTACCGTCCTTTCTGCTTATGATCGAAACTATCCCTATACAGATCAGGATTGCCGCAGCTGCAGAAATCCAGGTATGCAATCCTGGCAACTTGATTTTTTTAGTTTCGTAGTTCGGCGCTACTGTTTCTAACACATCTGTCTGTTCTATGCTTTGCTTTAGCTTCAGAAGCTCGCTTGCCTTTTCCTGAGGGCTCAGCTTCACTGAAAGCATAAAGAAAATTTTTTCTGCCTCTGCCGACATACTAACCAGCGAAGGGTGTTGAATTAACACATTCTGCCAAAAGACAACATCTTCGCTCTGCTTACGCAGGCAATATTTAATGAAGTTCTCATCTGTCAGCAGGTCTTCTAAGGTATATAGAGAATAATCCATCAGGCTTTATTATTGATTTATATATAACAAGTGCAGCATGAATTCAATTTTTACCAAAGAATTGAAAAATATTTTTTTCAGTCCGCTAATCAGAATAAACTGTACGTTTGTTAATATTTACATTCCTAAACACCACCCCGTGCCTATGAAAACTGAGAGAGACTTGAAGCTTGCCGTACTGATTGATGCAGACAACGTACCTTATGCAAATGTGAAGGAGATGTTTGAGGAGATTGCAAAATATGGCACGCCAACATTCAAAAGGATCTACGCTGATTGGACCAAACCGACGGTGTCGGGATGGAAAAAGGTATTGCTTGAAAATGCGATCACACCCGTCCAGCAATACAGCTATTCCAGTGGGAAGAATGCCAGTGACAGTGCACTCATCATTGACGCCATGGACATTCTGTATACGGGAAAAGTAGACGGATTTTGCATTGTCTCCAGTGACAGTGATTTTACACGACTGGCTACCAGACTTCGCGAAGCAGGAATGAAAGTAATCGGAATTGGTGAAAAGAAAACGTTAACCCCATTTATAACGGCATGCGACAAATTCATCTATATAGAGATCCTGAAACAGAAAGCCGCTCCCGAGGAGGAAATAACCTCATCAAGAGAATCCAAAAAGACTCAAAAACCAGACAGCCAGCCTCTGAGTAAGATCGATCCAAAGATCATCAGACTCTTTGCTGACAGCATTGCTGATCTGGCAGATGAAGACGGATGGGCCTACTTGGGTGACCTCGGAAGTTTGATGATGAAGAAAAAGCCCGATTTTGATTCCAGAAATTATGGATTTTCCAAGTTACTGCCACTAATTAAGAACATCAACCGCTTTGAAGTAGACGAGCGGGAAACGGGCAAAGCAAATGTAAAGCACATTTACATCCGAAAGAAGTAATGATGAGCATGAGGCTACGGTTCAATCCGATTATTCCTTTGCTGAGAGGGTTCTTTGCCATCTTTTGTTCCGCATTTGCTATTTTGCTAATCTGGGCTTTTTTTATCATTGTTAATTATAAAGGCTTTAGCGCGGACTTGATCTTCCATATCCTCGGACATATTCTTTTTGTTTATTTCACTTATCTACTAATAAGGGCTTTGTTATCTCAGACCAGGAATTACAGTATTAGTACAGCGTACATTACACAGCGCAATTACCTGGATGACGTGGAGAAACAAATTAAAAAAAGAGATGTTACAGGCTTCCAGCCCGAAAAGGCATATCTTCATAAGCTTCAATTCAGACGAATTACCATTTACCTGAGCAATGGGAAAAAGATCAGATTCAAACAGTTTGAATTCTTCAATTTCGAAAAGATTGAGCCTGCCCTTGTGGCATATGGCTATCGAAAAATATGACCTAACCTCAATGACAACCACATTACATCTTCAGAAAAAAACAAAAAAAACGGGCCGGGTCAATTTTTCTAATTTGAGCACCTTAGCCGTCATAGCATTTGCTTTATCTATGTTTATTTTTCCGGAGGTTAAGGCCACTATGATCAGGGGATTGATGGCTATAGGTCTCTTTCAGCCCGATATCGCCAATTCAAAAGACCTTACAGCTTTTCCGGCAGAGGATGTGACCTTTGCAGATATTAAGGGCAAAAGAATCAGCTTGGCTTCTCTAAAAAACAAGGTTGTTTTCATTAATTTTTGGGCTACCTGGTGCCCACCATGCAGGGCTGAAATGCCTGCTATAAACAAATTATATACACGTTTCAAATCCAACAAAAATGTCGTGTTCCTCCTGGTAGATGCCGACGGAAAGCCTGAGCTTTCGAATGCGTTTATGAAGAGTCAGGGCTATGATCTTCCCGTTTATACGATGGCAGGCGCAGTACCGGAAAGTTTGTTTGCGGGGTCTCTGCCGACTACAGTTATCCTCGACAAATCAGGACATATCGCTTACAGCGGCATTGGCGCTGCAGATTACAGTAACCCAAAAATAGCCGCTTTTATTGACGGATTATTAAAATGAAACAATGACATGTTTTGTCTGTTGTGCTTAAACATACACCATCAAAATCATGCAGGAAAAAGATCTGAACCCCTATGAGTTTACACTGGAAATTAACGGTGAGCTGCAAGCAATACGGGTAGAACTACCAAAACCCGGAGATTACATCGTATATATTAATGGCGAACGTACAGGCCATATCTATCCCGTCAGAGGTGCAGTGTCGGAATGGAAATCAGGAGATGACATTGATCAGTTACTGGTCAACGAGATCGGAAAAAATATTGAAGCTCTGGAAAGCTGATCTATAAAATATCTGGATATTTTGTCTAAGTTTGATATTAACCACATATTCAAACCATTATGAGATTCAAAATATTGATTATCCTTCTTTTAGTCTGCCTGTACTTTCCAGTTTTAGCACAGCTTAAAGTTAGTCCGGATCACCGTTTTTTACAGACCACTTCAGGCAAGCCTTTTTTTTGGCTGGGTGATACGGCCTGGGAGCTTTTCCATAAGCTCAACAGGGAAGAAGCAGATCTGTACCTGAAAAACAGGGCCGAAAAGGGCTTTACAGTAATTCAAGCGGTGATACTGGCCGAACTTGATGGCCTAAACAAGCCCAACCCTTACGACGCCAGGCCATTGATAGACAATGACCCTGCCAAACCTAATGAAGCGTATTTCAAACATGTTGACTATATCGTAAAAAAGGCAGAACAACTTGGACTGATCATCGCTATGCTGCCTTCCTGGGGGGATAAATGGAACAAAGCCTGGGGGCAGGGACCCGAGATCTTTAGTCCGCAAAATGCAGAAATATTTGGCGAATATCTTGGTAAACGCTACAAAAATAACGCGATCATATGGGTGATGGGGGGTGATAGAGATATTGCCGATCAGATTGACAGAGAGATCATCACAGCGATGGCGACAGGTTTAAAGAAGGGTGATGGAGGCAAACACCTCATCACCTTTCATCCTCAGGGCGGCAGAAGCTCGTCTGACTTCTTTAAGGACGATAGCTGGATGGATTTTAACATGTCCCAGACAGGACACTCCAAAGAATCTAAAAACTACAGGTTCAATACCAAACATCTCAACATAAAACCCCTTCGTCCACATCTGGATGGAGAGCCGCGTTACGAAGATCATCCGAATGATTTCAATCCGGGAGAAAAGGGCTGGATGGATGATTTTGATGCGAGGCAGACTGCTTACTGGAGCCTGTTGTCGGGTGCTTGCGGACATACTTATGGCGACCACAACATCTGGCAGATGTTTAATGGGTCAAATCCAATCTCGTGGGCAAGAACGCACTGGAAAGTAGCGCTCGATCAGCCAGGCGCAATGCAGGTTGGCCTGATGAAACGACTATTTGAAAGATACAATTGGCAAAGACTAACGCCCGACCAAAGCGTCATCGCGAAAGACAATCCTGAGACATTAGAGTATGAAGTTGCTGCAGTTTCTCAGGATGGTGATTTTCTAATGGCTTATCTCCCCTATGGCAGAAAAACAGTCTTAAATACTAAAAAGCTAAAGGCCCCTAAATTAAAGGCTTCTTTATTCAATCCCAGAGACGGGCGTTCCACAGACCTTGGGCTTTTCGACAATATTGGCACAAAAGCAATCGCTCCCACATCTGAAGGAAGAGGGAGCGATTGGGTAGTTATTATTGAGCAACAAAATTAATCCAGTCGACGCTGATCAGGTGCTGATTAGGCGGTGTGTCTTTTACGATGACGAAATAAAGATCATGACGGCCACCAGCGGCTGAACTAACCGGTGAGCTCAGCTCCCGGTACTTATTCCAGTCGCCGGTCTTTGTAAAGTCTAGCTTGCTGACGATCGGTCCTTTTGGCGAATCCTGATGAACCTCGATTGTCGCATCCTGATTCAACGAAGAATAGAGATAAGTCAGTTTGCTGATGTTCTTCAGGTCTATATTTTTAAACACAAAGTAAGATTTGTTATGGATGCTACCCAGTTGCTTGTCGCCCCGGTCTGTATTGTACAGTTCATCGGCCTCTTCTGCCTGCAGTTTAGCAGGACGCAGAATTAGGATTTCTTTTTTGGTAAGCGGAGTAATGGCGCCGCCTTTATCTGTGTATGAAGCAGAGAAGAGGTATCTTCCCTGATCTTTTGCAGCCAGATGTTTGTCGAGCGTGCCAGAACCTTGCTGTGGCAACGAAGTATTTGCTTTCTTCGCAGTTAGCGAGAGAATGTATTTCACCATTTCCGAAGCATCCTCTTTAGAGATCTGAGGGTGGGCGCTCATTGCGTGCTCACCCCAGACACCCCCGCCGCCTTTGATGATCTTGGCAGACAGCTTATCAACCGCCGCCTTATCCGCTGCGTACTTTTTAGACACACGAGTGAAAGACGGACCTACAGACAGGGCATTTACCTGATGACAGGCTTTGCAGTCACTGCCTGCAATCAAAGATTTACCATAGTTATAAGTAGGTGTAATCTCCTGATGCCCTACAAGCGACTGATTGTTTTGTACCTTGGCTATAAAACTTAAGTCGACTTTTATTTTTTTAGCATCGATCACCTTATCTTCATTGTCTTTTACATCTACCTTATAGTTAAACCTCGTCGCCGAAGGGAAAAAGAATGAACTGTTGCTGGTTGTATTAATGGCCACCTGCGGCAGGGTATTGCCCACTTTAATTGTTACTGTATCGACAGTGCTCTTGCCTGCAAGATCGGTCACTTTCAAAGTGACGTTGTAAACGCCGTTCTTTGTAAATGTATGCGTCGGATTTTGATCTTTAGCTGCCACAGCATTGTTTTCAAATGTCCATTCATAGCTAAGCTGATCATCGTCATCATTGTCATAACTTTTTGAACCAAAAGCAACTTTATATGGTGCCAGCCCTATGGTATCTTTGGTTTCAATCTTAGTAATCGGCGCACGGTTTCCTCCATTATAATCTATACGTACTAAACGTGCATCTACGTTATCGATGCCATACACCGAACCATACTCCAGCATATAGAACGAACCTTCAGGACCAACCTCAATATCAACCGGACGGCGGAAATCTCCGTTGGTTTCCATAAATGGTTCCAGACGCTTGTAATTCTGGTTTTCGTCCAAACGAACAGCGAATACCCAGTTGCGCATCCAATCATACATGAATAGCGCTCTATCATAATATTCAGGAAATTTAGTGTCTGACTTTAGGTTCGGATCATAGTGATATACCGGGCCACCCATAGCACACCTTCCTCCTTCACCCAATGCCGGGAATTCGGAAGACCTCCCGTATGGATACCACACCATTGCCTTAGTTGGCGGCGGTAGTACCTTCATACCTGTGTTATAGGGCGAATTATTGGTTGCGCCATTCAAGTCAAAACTAGCCCCCGTCTTTAGGGTCATACCTTTTTGTCTGGTAGCAAAATCCAATTCTTTATACGCTTTGTTATCGCCAACAAAATATGGCCAGCCATAGTTACCAGCTTTTTTAGCCTGATTAAATTCGTCATAACCGCGCGGACCTTGTATTCCATCCTGACCGGAGTCTGGCCCCACTTCGCCCCAATATACAATACCGGTTTCTGTATCAACAGACATCCGGTAAGGGTTACGGCAGCCCATCACATAGATCTCAGGACGTGTAAGCGGAGTACCTTTAGGAAATAGGTTGCCCTCAGGTATGGTATAGGAACCATCCGCTTCAGGATGAATTCTCAGAATCTTGCCACGAAGGTCATTGGTATTTCCAGCAGAACGCTCAGCACTGTAGACTAATCTGTTGTTCATGCGGTCAATTGGCGCAAACCCGTCAGATTCGAAAGGAACAGTATTGTCTCCGGTCGATATGTACATGTTCTTCTGCTTATCCCAGGAAATTGACCCTCCTGTATGCGCGCTTACTTCAAGATCGATAGGGATCTCAATAATTACTTTCTCAGACTTCAAGTCGAGGACATTGTCTTTGCTGATCGGGATTCTTGAAATGTGTTGCTTGTACTTATCTCCATCTGCAGCCGTATTGAAAAAATAAAGGTAATTGTTGATAGCAAAATCAGGGTCAATCCCAATTCCCAGCAAGCCATTAAGGTATTTATCAACCGCCTTCACAGGGAACTTGTAAACCAGCGTTGTTTTACCATCAGCAGGATTATATACGAAGAAATTACCCGCACGTTCTATAAAGAAGACACGCCCGTCGGGCGCTACAGAAAGTTCCATAGGCTCGTTCAAATCATTAGACAATACTGTTTTTGTGAAGCGATTGTCTTCAGGCTTTCTTACAGCATAGGCCTTTTTATAGTCAAGCGTTACGTTATTGCCGATGGCGTACTGGATACCACCGAGTAAGTGTTTTACAAACAGGGGTTCACTGAAGCTCTCATCGGTATGTCCGCCGCCAGTATAAAAGGCACGACCACCGTCATATTCATGATACCAGGCTATCGGGTGGTCATTTCCATTTTCCCCGCCTTCATAAGTGCTTTCGTCCAGACGCGCCAGGACTTTGATATCACTGTTGATGTTTTTATAATTGTACCACTCATCTGTGCGTTCCCATCTCTTCGGTAAGCCTTTAGTAGAGACATGTGTATCGTCATTTACATCTATAGTAGCTTTACGGACATTAGAATTGCTGGGGTGGCTTTTGAAATAGGCTCCTACCAGCTTGTTGTACCAAGGCCAGTCGTACTCGGTATCAGCAGCCGCGTGAACGCCTGCATAACCACCTCCAGCTTGTATGTATCTTTCAAACTGTACCTGCTGATCTGCGTTAAGTACGTTCATGGTTGTGCTGAGAAAAATGACTGCGCTGTAATTCTTTAGACTGTCTTCTACAAAGTAACCCCCATTTTTTGTCGTGTCGACGATGATATTATTTTCTTTGCCCATTTTTTGAATGGCCGCAACTCCGGCTGGTATCGACGAATGGTAAAACCCTTTGGTTTTTGAAAATACAAGTACCCTTGCCGGTTTTGCCGGAAGAGGTGCGGCAACATTATCAGTATTTGCTTTTGGGGCTACTGTTTTGCAGGCATAGAGAATTGATGAGATGCAAATTGCACAAAATATAGCAGCGTATATCTTAGGGTATTTGACTTGAAACATATAGGTTCTTTGGCTAGTGTGTGTTAAGTTGTAAACTTAGCAATTATCTTTATTTATTCATAAATCCAAAGGAGCATATTGCGTTGCCCCTGTCTGATGAGTTTATCGATTTTGCGCATGGTAACGTCCGCTACAACAGGGCAACCAAGGCTAACCCCAAACATTGGTGCCGGATAGGTTTCAAAAGCAGGCACTGGTGTATACGAGTGCAACACCACAATCCGCTCAAATGCCTTGTCGTTTGTATTTTCCAGCCCGTACATTTTGTAATGCACATGGATACCCCATTTGCTGTATGATCTGATCCCAAGCTTATATTTACCCAATGAAGTACAATTACTGTTAACTTTATTGCTATACGCTACCTTATTCGGGCCGCTGTTACCCCCTATACCATGCGCACATAACCCTGCGACAATGACCTCTTTTCTCTTAAAGTCGTAAACAAATAGTCTGTTCTTACCCGAATGGATGCTCATATCGACCATGATACAAAAAGAAGTGTTCATCTTATTTTCCCTGCAATACTGAAGCGCTTCGCTGACCCGGCTTTCAAAGTTTTTATAACCAACAGGAATCTTGGAATTGTATGGCGCGGCGAAGGTATTTGTAAAACCCGCACATAGGATCAGGAAGGCAACCAGGTACTTTTTCGTCATAAGTAAATATAATATTTTGTCAGCAATTTTCGGGTTTTATCATTTCCGTTAAGTACAGATCTTCGAAGTATGAAAAATATCCGATCTACAATAGCAACATTGAATCAGGCGCAAATTGCCGAAGACATGCATGAGAAAGGTTATGCAATTGTGCCAGACTTTTTATCGGGACCGGAATGCGAAATGCTAAAGACCATATACCGTCAAAATGAATACTACCGGAAGACTGTAGTTATGGAACATTACCGTTTTGGAATAGGCGAATACAAATACTTCAACTATCCGCTGCCCGACATCATCCAGACCATTCGTCAACAGACTTATCCTCTCCTTGCTCCCATAGCCAATACTTGGATGCATGTCCTGAACATTAAGACACAATTTCCTGATACATTTCAGGCATTCCAGGAACTTTGCCACGCCGACGGTCAGCTAAAACCAACAGCGCTGATCTTGAAATATGGGCAGGGAGGCTATAACACATTGCATCAGGATCTCTACGGATCTGTATATTTTCCAATTCAAACGGTATTATTTTTGAGCCAAGAGGATGAAGACTTTACAGGAGGTGAATTTGTCCTGATCCAGCAAACTCCCAGAGCACAATCTGAAGCCATTGTGCTTAAGCTCAAAAAAGGTGACATGCTGATCTTTACCACAAATTATCGTCCTGTAAAGGGAACCAAAGGCTATTATCGAGTAAATATGAAACACGGTGTCAGTAAGGTTCAAAGCGGAGAAAGGTATGTGCTGGGAATTATCTACCATGACGCGCTAAGCTGAGCAATGGTGCTGCATAAAAATATAAGTGACACTGTATTGCGAAAGCAGATAAGAAATAAGGAAATTTGTTTTAGCGGAAACCGGAAGCTAAAGATCTACGGCACATTACAATGCAGATCGGGCAAAAGTATGAATCGCGAAAACAGGGTTTTCTTCTCTTCTGAAAGTCAAGCGGCAGGAGAAAATGGTTATAGACCTTGCGGAAATTGTATGAAGGATGCTTATAAAAATTGGAAGAATGGATCTGTTCAATAGCCTTGCTGAAGAAGACACGAATCTGTTACCTCATGATGGCACAGTAAATTATTATGGTAGATTGATGTCTGTGGCTGTCGCTGATCTACATCTGGATGAGCTGCTTCGTGGTATCGAATGGAAAAATGATCAGGCGGTTATTTTTGGCAAGCATATTTTGACAAAAAGAAAAGTAGCCTGGTACGGAGATCAGGAATTTGAATACACTTACTCGAATATTACTAAAAGAGCGCTGCCCTGGACCAAAGAATTGCTGTTACTTAAGGAGATTGCACAACGAAGAAGCGGAGAGATATTCAATTCCTGTCTGCTGAACCTGTATCATAGTGGAGATGAGGGTATGGCGTGGCACAGCGATGGCGAAAAGGATCTGAAAAAAAATGGTGCGATCGCCTCCATGAGCTTCGGTGCAGAAAGAAAGTTCTCTTTTAAACACAAGCAAACAAAGGAACGGGTGTCTTTGATATTAGAGCATGGGAGCCTCCTTGTTATGAAGGGTATTACACAAACACATTGGCTCCACAGACTGCCACCCACAAAGTCAGCAATAAGGTCAAGAGTTAACCTGACATTCAGAACAATAGTAGTTTAAACAGTATACTACATGAAATCGCCAGCTTCAATCTTCTGACTTGAACCGATCATATACCCTATGCATAACTATCTCAATGATAACCTGCAGGAACATGAGCAAGTGCCCGGATAGGTTCAGCCCCATTACTAAAAAATAAGAGCTGTACCCGTTCAATCTTAACCCCCATTAGGGTTAATCACAAACGAATACAGCTCTGGTGGTGGCGTGACTTAATTTGGAAGGAGCCTTACCTGAATATCCTTGTAAAATACGACACTGCCCGGGTCATGTCCCTGCAATGCAAAAGTTCCGCTCGAAAATGCTTTGCCTCCGGCATTTTTTTTGCCTTCTTCTTCCGGTTCTGTATATTCAACGACAGTTTTACCATTGATTTTGATGGTTACTGTTTTATCCTTAACCATAATATATTCTTCATACCACTCATCATCTTTCACGTATGTTTCTTTAACATCCTTAACCCCATACAAGCTGCCTGTTCTACGCCAGTCACTTTGCGAATTATTTACCTGAACCTCGTATCCTTTATCTGGAAAACCCTCCTGCTGAAAGGTAGTATGAATAAAAATACCTGAATTGGCTTTTGGTTTAGTCATCACCATAGCCTTGAACTCAAAATTTTTAAAATCATGATTGCTTACAGGACCATCATAAAATAAATGCGAGATCGGGCCTGCTACTTTTATAGCTCCGTTTTCAACACTAAACGTCTCCGGATTCTGATTTTTCTTCCATCCGTTAAGGGTTTTGCCATCAAAGAGGCTTACCCATTGGTCCGCCTTATTTTGCTTTACACTGGAACACGAGATAAAAAAAAGTGGGACAGCGCAGACTGCAAGTAGTTTTCTCATTTGTTTGATTGATTAAGTAAATAGTACCGTGGCGGCTCAAACCGCCCTTAAATATATAGAATTTTACTAAAAAGCACATGAAAATTTGAGTCAAGCGCATGTATTACAGCTAAATTAACTGCTCCAACTCGCCAATTTTTCCTTACTTAGGTTCATTGGGATACCAGTTACGCAGCCTTACATCTATATTCTTATCCGAGGTATTGACCAGAGTAGTAAATATTTTCACATCCTGACCTTTGTAATGATAAGGATAAACTACTTTAGGCTTAAAAGCAAGAACACCTTGTGCTGCACCATTTACATCCATAGTATAGGGAAGGTTCATGCATATAAAAGCGATGTCGATATCCTTTAAGGCACGCATTTCCGGAGTATCTGCGGTATCACCAGAGATGTAAATGTTTTTGCCGCCAATTTCCAGGATATAGCCATTTCCTCTTCCCCTGATGTGATAGTTTGCATTTTCTGCGTCCGGAAGATTGTACATGGGGAATGCGGTAATTGAAATACCCGCCTGTAAGGTTTTATCCCCATTCTTCAAAATAACCAGTTTTTCCTTGTCATAATTATCGGGTAACTTGTCTGCCACAGCCTGAGGAACAATAAGCATCGCTTTACTCGTATTAATGGCATCAATCGTTTTAGGGTCAAAATGATCGCCGTGGATATCAGTTATCAGAATAATATCCGGCCCAGCAAGTCCTTTAAACACCTCCGCACCACCAGTCGGATCAATGTAAATGTTTTTACCCTGATACGTCAATACCATCGTAGCATGGGTTATTGGCTGGATAATAAGCTCACCACCTTTAACCTTTTCATGATCGGGGGCTATCCGTTGTGCTTTTGCAAACAACATACTTGCAGATAGTAAAAAAATAAGTGCTGACTTTAGTTTCATAAGAAGTAATTTTATTGTTTTGGGACCAAGAGTATATGTATAAACCATCATTTGCAACGATTGTTTGTGTTCGCTAGTACTTGTAGCGTCAATTAAACAGTATATTTATTATTCGAATCATATAATATGAAGAAATATTTCTCAGGACTTGCCGCCTATATGTCATTATTTGCATTGCTAACTTCGTCTTTACAGATAGCCCATGCACAGCCTAAAAATGAAAAGGATACCTGGATGCTCACCTACTTTCGCCAGCGCTATCCTACACGTATTGAAATTAACGCGAAGGGAGAAACCGTTGAAGTACCTCTTCCTGATCCCATGCTGATAGATCAGTTGCATATCGCCCTCTCTTCAGACGGCCGTCACTGGACACCATTAAATAACAACAAACCCATCTGGGAGCAACCTATGCGGGATCAGTTTATCCATCGCGGACCAGACGGACTTTGGCGGCTAATTGCAACCGGCGGCAAGGCAAGCAAGGATGACCGTCAAAAATTTGGCCCAACCTGTATTTATGCTACTTCCAAAGATTTAATTCACTGGCAGTTTGACCAAAACCTGCATTTGATGAAAGATGTAAGAAATAAATCAGGTGACTTGGTGAGGAACATATGGGCTCCTGAATACTTTTATGATGAAGCCACAAAAGAGTACACACTCATCTGGTCGTCCTCATTTAAAGATACAGGCTGGAAAGAAAGCAGGCTTTGGTATTGCAAAACAACAGACTGGAAAACCTTTACTCCCGCAAAAGTATTATTTGAACCTCCGTATTCGGTAATAGACGGAACAGTAATCAGGCACAAGGAGACCTACTATTTATTCCATAAGGAAGAAGAATTTGGTGTTAAAACCGGCGAGCGCAGGGGAATCCGTGTAGCAACATCAAAAAAAATAGAAGGCCCGTACAAAATTCACAATGGCCCCCTAAATAAAGGGCAGATTGCTCCTGTAATTACTGAAGGGCCAAGTGTTATGAAAGACCCTGTAAAACCTGGGTGGTTGTTATTATATGATTACCCCATGGTCGACCAATATGGTATTTCAACATCAGCCGATTTGTTTCACTGGACAATGGAAAAGGATATAACAATGCCTCCGGATGCCAGACATGGCAGTGTTTCAAAATTAACAAAAGCCGAAGCGAAGGCACTCCGTGAAGCATTTCCGGAAATTAGATAGCCTTCCCGTTTTAGCAATTTCGGCAGTAAGCTCAAAGCCTTAAAAAACAAAAATCTTGTGAAGCGGAAAAGTTGCACTTATATTTGCAACTGACTGGTTTCTTAAATTCCGCATAAATGAGAAGAGATGTTTTCCAGGCCATAGCCGACCCAACGAGACGGGCAATCATTGCATTGATTGCATTACAGGCCATGACACCAAATGCCCTTGCAGATCATTTTGATATGACCCGACAGGCCGTTTCAAAGCACTTGAGAATACTTACCGAATGTGAACTGATAAAACAAGAACATCAGGGAAGAGAAATCTATTACCAACTGGAAATAGACAAAATGAAAGAAATTGATACTTGGCTGGAACAATTTAAGAGGATTTGGGAAGACCGCTTCAGTCAACTCGACAATATATTACCTAACATTAAAAGATAAAAGTAAGTTACAATCGATTTCATTGCAGATAAAGAAATAACACAATCCCCATCAAGGTGCAATTGCTGCCAAACGCAAGATTTAGAGACACCTGTACAGACTTTACAGTTCACGCCAACGAAAGGTCTGATCATAGGCATAAAATTAACCGTTAAATTCGAAAGCCTGAATGCCCTTAGCATCACAATCCTTAACTACAAATAATGATCCGGCCAAAGGTTGTTGCCGAAGTTCCAACCTATTTAAACCAACCCTTGCGGAGCTAATATATAAATCTCTGAGATTTGGTCCCCCAAATGTACAGGAGCTTACCTGGGAAACAGGTAGCCGGATACTTGAAAGAAAATTTCCGGTATAAGGGTCCCATTTCGAAACGCTCCAGCCATTCCAGCAGGCAATCCACAACATGCCGTCTGTATCTATGGTCATGCCATCCGGTAAACCCTCTTCATCCGGAATAACTATAACAGTACGTTTATTGCTAATTGAACTATCGGTTATATTATAGTCGTAAGCCACAACCTGCCTGGTGGGCGTATCGATATAATAGAATATAGCGCAATCCGGGCTCCAGGCAAGTCCATTTGAACAACCCACGTGTTCAATTTTTATCAAAGGAGATAATTTACTGTCTATGGAATATAGACTTCCACATAGAGTCTTTCCGTCCTTACAATCCATAGATCCTGCCCAAAAACGGCCTCTCGGATCACATTTCCCATCATTGAATCTATTGTTTTGTAACTCTATTTCTGGTTGAGAGACATAGGTAAACGAAGGCTTTTTTAAATCGAGCCAGCCAAAGCCATTTCTAGCAGCGGCAACAAATCCACCATCTTTTCTGATGGCCAGTGCACTGATATTTTTACCTACATTCGAAATTTGAAATGCCTTAGTTTCAGGATTGAACTGCATGACCTGAGACCTCAATATATCAACCCATATGATCGTTCCTGACCTGTGGTCCCAAATTGGTCCTTCCCCCAAAAGTGCGGTATGCTCTAAGACATTGGACACTTTCATTCCTTGATAATAATGAAGTTAAGCATACCTGATGTAAAAATAGAGCACAACAATCGTAATTAAAGCCCACCATACAAAAGGGTTGCGTATGCCTTTTTGCTGTCCTTTTTGTTCCTTTGGCAAGGATAAGCTTTCACGATTCCAGATCAAACCCTCTAACTCTTCCTCAGGCTTTTGCTTAGTAAACAAACTCACAATTATACAGCTAAACATACAAACCCAAAACACGATCCCGGTTCTGTTAAAAAAAGGCATATCAGGAAAAAGATATTCTATAAACAGCGAGAGTGGAATGGTTAATATTCCAGCAACAACCGCTCCGGAATGAGTCGTCCGTTTCCAGAGTATTCCTAATAAGAACATTGTTGCAATCCCAGGCGTAAAATATCCATAGGCATTCATCAGGTATATAAAAATAGGCTTTTCCGAATATAGCGCGAGTAAACTGGTGCAGATGATGCCGAGAAGGATCACAATTACTCCCGTAATTTTACCAAAGTTGACAGACTGCTTTTCAGTGGCATTCTTGTTCATGTAGGGCAAATAAACATCCATGGTTAAAATAGTAGTACACGAATTGATGGCACCGGAAAGGTGAGACATTACCGCAGCTATTAAACCAGCCATGACTAAACCGATCAGCCCTGCCGGTAGCAGATTTTCAACAAGGGTTGCAAACAATAAATCTGGCTTTTCCAGGTTTGGAAAAAGCTTGGGTGCAACAAGGGCTGGAAAGATAATGAGCAGAGGTAACAAAAACTTCAGATAATCACCAAAGATTACGCCCATTCGTGCGTGCCATTCATTCTTCGCTGCCAATGTACGCTGTACAATAAACTGATTGGTGGCGTTATAAAAAATACTGATACATAGCAAACCTC
>DATFQH010000152.1:0-14612 GCA_035264385.1 Pedobacter sp. | reverse complement strand
ATTCTATTGAGCATAAAATCCAAATCATCACTGGTAACTTAGCAGAAAACTGACCTAGCTCCAATGCTCTAGCTCATTCCAGGCAACAACAATTCAACGTTTTGACTTCTGGAAATCCACAACTATCCTTGACGTGGATCTCAAACTTCGCCTGCAAATTGTACAATTACCCCTTCGTTAACCGCAGACATATTAATTAGACAAAATAAGAAATGAAATTGGCATTATATTAAGCCAGTTGTACTTTCTGTCCTGCCACCTATCCTACCTTTAAAAGAAAACTTTTAGAATTAAAGCCTGTAACGCAGCGCCACATTCCTGGCAATTGCCTTTAACAATCCTGGCTGATCATGAATGGCCGCATCAGTCGCATTCCATTCTCCCCTGGCATTGGGCGCCAGTTCATATTCCTTTCCATCAAAACTGATCCTGATCAGCTTAGTTTGTTTATCAATTGATTTTGTTAAAACGAAGATCGTATAATCATCTTCCTCGAAGGTAATGCGCAGTGGTAAGCTCATAGATGCAATTATAACGCAGTATTTCGGCTAAACTTATCCCGGCCCGTAAATTAATGCAAGACTATCGCGCTCATCATCCAGCGCCTTTTTATCCCAACACATGGAAAGCCAAAACCTTCTGCACTTCAAAAACATTAACTGATTTATTGAACTTCTTTCTGATACTCGGAATGGGCTCACTGGATATCCATATTTTGAGTTCCGCATCCAAATCAAAAGTACCGGCAGTTTCCACACTAAACCTTGAGATCGATTTGTAAGCCACGGACACATACTCAGTTTTACTACCGGTAAGGCCCTGTATATCTACAATGATCAGCCGCTTATTGGTAAAAATAAAAGTATCCCTAAGCAGCTTGAATCCGAGCTCGATTTCTTCATTTTCAATCAGTAAAGCTCCAAAATTTTTCTTTAAATCACCGATACTTACCGCACCAGCGTTGCCCATTAGAGCGGAAAATAGTCCCATATATTTTTTACTTAAGTAATCCTTAAATTTCAGCTCCACTGGAACTGTTAGTATACGACAGCTTTAGGCGTTTAATGTTACACTGATCTATTTTCTGCATGCCACCGACCACCTAATCAAAAGCGCAATTCGCATTTTATTAAATAAGGCAGATACTAAATTGCTTAAAGTACATTTTATCTAACAGCTAGATTATAAATTCTTTAAATTTATAAAATTAGATTACTTATGAGATTAAATAAAACAGCAACGATTGTCCTGACCATATTGGGATTATCATATTCATGTACGGCATTTTCACGACAAGTTAGTTCCAAAACAATTGAAGACGGGGGAACGGGCCAGTATCCAGCCATTATGATCGCAGAACCCTCACTCACTACCCACACGCTCTTCAGGCCAAAAAATATTAATGCTTTTGAAAAAAAAAACAAACTGCCAGTTATAGCCTGGGCCAACGGTGGTTGTTTTAATTCACCATGGGAACATGTTAACTTTCTAAGTGAACTCGCCTCACACGGCTTTTTAGTCATTGCAATTGGCAAGATGCCAACTGACGCTGGAGAGAAAATACGCCACCCTTCCAAATCATCACTTTTATTAAATGCTATTGATTGGGCAGAATCACAAAACAACGATAAGAACAGTCCGTACTATGGAAAGTTAGACATGAGCAAAATCGCAGTAAGCGGCATGTCATGCGGGGGACTGCAAACCCTGGAGGTTGCAGGCGACCCACGCATAAAAGCAGTCGGTGTATTCAACAGCGGTATTTTTAGCGATCAAACCAAAGGTATGCCAGCATTGCCGAAGCTGACAAAAGATCAACTGAAAAAACTACATACTCCTACACTTTATCTATTGGGGGGACCCTCAGATATCGCCTATAAAAATGGAATGAATGATTTTAGCCAAATAAATCATGTCCCCGTCTTTGTCGGCAACATTGATGTGGGCCATGGGGGCACCTACACACAGCCTCATGGTGGTGAATTTGCAAGAGTAGCGATAGCATGGTATAAATGGCAGCTAAATGGAGATAAAAAAGCGGGTGCACTATTTACCGGCAATCCTCCCGGCCTTGCACAGTCCAAAGGCTGGACAGTAGACAAAAAGGATATGCCTTAAATGCAACCGTCTGTTATTGCTTGTTCTAATAATTGCAAAATCACCTGCTGGGATTGCGTTTGGCTTAGGATGACATTTTTGATCCTTCTGCACGCAATACCTCATCGTTTTCTTTCCATCATCCGTATGCGATACTGTAAATCTTGTTTAGAGTTCCTACAGACCGGCATTGGTCTCACAGATTCCTTCACTGATACTGATCGGGTAATTTTCCATGGTGCACTTCTCTCCAATAACAACAGCTAATTTCCCAAAGCAGTTTCTCCGCTTTAGGTTTGACCTCTGGAATAAATATAGGATTGATCTTTGCAGGTAAATAACAAAATGGAAAAAAAATAGAATAACATAACAATGGAAATGGATGAAACTAAACGAATCACCAGACTCGCTGCCTTGATCACCCAGTTGCAGACCAAACGACTGATCACTGCAACCGAACTTTCAAAAAAGTTTGAGGTAGGTGTCCGAACGATTTACCGGGATATGAAAACGCTCGAGAAAGCAGGCATACCCCTTTATACCGAGGATGGCAAGGGGTATAGGATCGTAGAAGAATTTCATATTCCGCCATTAATGTTCACTGAAAAAGAGGTATACGCATTAGCAACTGCTGAACAAATAATTTCTCAGCATAGCGACAGATCGTTATCAGACAGCTACGGCATGGCGATGGATAAAGTGAAAGCGGCATTACGCTGGG
This sequence comes from Pedobacter sp., assembly GCA_035264385.1. GTDB lineage: Bacteria > Bacteroidota > Bacteroidia > Sphingobacteriales > Sphingobacteriaceae > Pedobacter. The sequence goes on along the minus strand of DATFQH010000152.1, from coordinate 11,794 downwards.
AGCTGAAGGATAAGGCTCAGCTATTATCCAGCCGAACAAAATCCTACTTATCAATCCAGAAACCCATTCAAACCATTTGGCTCCAGCAATTGCAATCAGCCCTCGTAAATTTAAATGTCGTCAACATAACTTATCAATCTCCAATCTCGGGAAAAGTTTCAATAAGAGATACAGAACCCTTTGCCCTATTGTTAAGTAGCCAGGGAAATTGGCTTCTGGCTGCATGGTGCCGGCTTAGAGAATCTTATCGTGTTTTCAGAGTCGATGGTATTACCGAACTTGATATTCTTACACAAACGTTCCGGGGGTTTGGCATTACCATAGAAGAATTTTTCCGGTTGTCTGAAAAAAATCCGCTACCCCTGACATAAGGCTGTCAACAGCTCCGCTATGTTTGTTGTATTGGTAAACTAAATCGAATCGACATGAATATAATTTTGGGAGGAACCGGACATATTGGATCAGTAGTAGCAAAAGAACTTATCAGACAGGGTCAACCAGTAACTATTGTTACGCAGCATCCAGACAAAGCGTCAGAGCTGCAAGCCGAAGGCGCATCAATCGCTTGTCTTGATGTCACAGGCAAAGTTGCCTTACACAAATTACTGCTTAGCGGGGAACGGTTGTTTCTGCTAAACCCACCGGCACTGCCTTCAACCGATACCGTGAAAGAAGAAAGAACAACGCTTCAGGCAATCCTTACAGCACTTAAAGGCTCGGGTATTAACCATGTTGTCGCCGCTTCAACTTATGGAGCCAGACCAGGAGAAGGTCAGGGCGACTTTAACGTATTGTATGAAATGGAAGAGGCATTATACGAAATGCCCTTAACGTGCAGCATCATCCGCTCTGCCTATTACATGAGCAATTGGGACGGATATCTTGAGGGCGCTAAGGCTGGTGGCGTACTACCATCGTTTTTCCCGGTTGATTTTGAGTTGCCCATGGTAGCACCCGAGGATATCGGCAAATTTGCCGCGAGTCTGATGATTGAAGAAGCTGCAGTAAACAGCCTGCATCATTTAGAAGGCCCGAAGCGGTATACTCCAAACGATGTCGCCTCCGCTTTCAGTGGCGCTTTAGGCGAAGGAGTAACTGCCCTTGAGATACTGGAGGAAGAATGGAATGAAAAGTTCAGAAGTGTCGGATTTTCAGATGAAGCGGCAGATTCCTATCATCAGATGACCAAGGCAACAATCGAAGGAAATTTTAATAACCTTGACGGCCATGTCCTGGGCAATACAACAATTCAACAGTATGTTCAGGGGTTAGTTGCAAACAAATACATTCAAATAAACGCAGCCGATAAAACTGCACTTTCCATCTCAGATACTAAATACCGGATTTTTCTGAATTTACATTCTATAAAAAGTAATAAAAAAACCAATTGATAAATATCAGGTCGGCACTTTGCCCGTTCACGTTTCAAAATCACTGTTGATTTAATAGAAAAGTGACCTAAAGGAAACAATCACTTTTCTACAAATCGTCCACGAATTTCCTTCGGGTAATGCCCCTTCAGGTTGACTAATTTTAATTTTTCAGTGCTGCTATTTTGACATTCCTGATTCCGGATTTTTCTGATCTTAACAAGAGCTTTTCAATCTTCAGATCTGGTTGAAAGGAAATCATAGTGCGCTGCCCCGCAATTTCTGTGTCGATTAAGGAGCCGCCAAACTTATCTTCATATTTAACTGCTATGCGAACGGTAAAAGGCTGATCAGTGCCGCTCAGGTTGTCAATCGCGTAATTACGAGCGCCGCTTGTAGCACCGCCTTCACGTAATGACTTCTCAGTACCTGAGAAATTGTGGAGTTGTCCTTTGGCATATTGTGCCTTTTTTACTTTTGGACTAATTTGGGTCTCACAAGCATAATTTTCACCGTCTTTACCCAGAAAAAGTGCAGCAAGTTTTCCATCCAAATCCACACCAGGTTCCACATCAAACGTTAACAAGAAGGACGAAGACCCTGTGAGAAACGAAGAAGTCTCTTTAATCTCCTTTGCCAATAGCCTTTCTGTTTTCCTCGCAGGAACTATCTCATTCATCCATTTTGTTCCGATTCTGCCTTCAGGAGACTGGATCATTTCATGAATGACCAATGCACCGCCCCAGCCCGCCATCGGAATCCAGCCGGTCAGTAAGTAGCGGCCATCCTTTATTTCTGTCACGGCCGGCACGTTCATTCCATTATAAAAGTCTAATCCGGCCTTAACCCCATCTACAAATTTGTCTTCCGGAGCACTCGCTGGTTTTGACCAAAAGCCAGTAAAACCACCTATAACATAATCGTAATTTCCCCAGCGGAAGAAGAAAGTACAGTCACCGCCCGGCGGAAAATCCTGATTAACTGACCGCCAGCCCCCATCAATAGATTTTGATTCCCATGTTCCCTTGGCTCCATAATTCGCCAACATGCGTAAGCGTCCCTCAGGATCAGTATAGACACTTGGGTTTTCGCAGGGATGAAATAAGATTTTTGTTTTTTTGAACTTGCTGATGCCATCTTCACTAACCGAATATGTGGATCCGGCCGGATATCCGGGGATTGTATCGTATCGGAAAGAGCCCGTAACGCCGTGTTTATTGTAATAATCCCATTGTAAAGGTAAGGAAGTCTGTTCTTTCGGATAGATTCTGGTGGTATGCAGTCCGTAACTCAGGCAAAGTTTATTGTCAAAGAGGAAAGGTGTGCCAGTTCCGAATGTTTCCCACTGTTCCTCAATAGGGGTTGCGGCATCGTGTTCTGTCCATGTTTTGAAGTCAGTTGTCGACAAATGCTCGAAATAATGAGCGCCTTTACCAAATTTACTGGCATGCCCCCGGCGGTCAAATAAATAAAATATGTGATAACGCCCCTGATGATAGAAGGTCGCGACATCGCCTACCCAGGTATTGTGCCCCTGGGGTGTCCAATACTGCATTTCAGAAGAAGTTCGCGGAGTTTTCAATGCCACTTTTTGTGGCTCAATTCCCGGAAAGAAAATTTCAGCTCTGGAAACTAGAGAAGAATCTATTTCCCAGGTGCATTGCTTTTCCCATTTTGGATAGCCTAAGGCAAAGTCGTTGTCAAGCAACTCATTATCCACATACATGGTCCATCGAACACCAGAAAAATGAAGTACGAGCTCATGTTCTCCCTCGGGTTTTTCCAGCATGGCCAGCGGAATGCCTACCGGCATGTCCCGTGCGCCTTTAGGTTCTGCGGGAGGATACAGCCGAAGCGCTGCTTCCAGTACTGGAACAGAACCATCAGGCATTGGATAAGCTGGGTAATTTTGATATTTCCGATCCTTAGCATGATGTTGAAACGTCTTTACACTCAGTATTCCGGGAATTTGAAGGAGATTCCTAACGGACGTTTCATTCTTAAGATGAACCTGTAATTTGATCGTGAAGCTGCTGCTGTCAGACGGGGCACTGAAGGTTGCTTTATTGTTTTTCGATGAAAGTGTGCTCAGCGCAGAACCCTCAGAAAACTGCCAGGGAGAAGACTTTAACAACAGTTGAAGCGCTTGTCGTTTCCCTGCACAACCAGCACAGAGCATACTGCCAACGGTCACCAGTATTACCCAATAAGAACAAATCAGTCTATTTTTCATTTTTAGGATCAAGAATGTAGCAAAAAACCTCAATATCAGCAAATTTATTTATATCGCACTATCGCAAATAAACGATAAAAGTGGCGGTTAAGTGGTTGGCTTTGCACACTGTTTGTGAAAACACAACATACCTATGAAAATAGCAGCCGTTTTTTTGCTAAATATGTACAAAATCCAGTTGCTGCTTATGAAGAACAAAAGAGTTAGAATTGTTATCGGGCTACTATCGATTGTAGTCGTAGTTTGGATAATAAAAGGGACATTTTTCCAACCTTCAGCCAATGGGCTGAAAGCTGGAATCAGAGATGTGGCCAAATACAGGAATGAAAATAACACAGGTCCCGTCCAGTATGTTTTTATAGCCATGGTGAAGGACTCACTATGGAAGGATCTGGAAACCTATGGCAATTATAAGCCGCATCATAAGGGAGGAAATACGAGGGTTTACTATTTTATGGAAGGATCTGCTGTGCCAGCCAATTTATCGCCCGGAAAGGTAAACTTTGATCCCTCTTTTAATAGCGCCTGCATTGCGCTTTATGAAAAGAGCGCAATGGGTAACACCAGTCTCATCAGGCATCCGTTTTAGTGGCTCGGCATATTGTTGCTATTGCACAACCGAATGATGCAACAAGAAAATGCGAAAAGGGTGGTTGGCAGAAATAATTTGGTAAAACTTCACGCATAGGTTATATTTAATCCATCAAATGAACCATGAAGCAGCTCATCATCATTATTTTGTTAATCCCGTTTTGCTTGTTTGCCGATGCCAGTTTCGCGCAGCAGCAAATTCCGTTATATCCCGATAAAATACCGAATGCAAAAGCGGTTCCAAATATGGAAAGACAGGAAGCCAACGGACAGGTAGACAGCCTGGTGTTTGACGTTTCTGTGCCCAATCTAACGGTCTTTCTTCCTGCCGCTGGTAAATCAAACGGTACAGCTGTAATTATTTGCCCGGGCGGCGGCTATCATGTGTTGCTCAGTAAACGGGAAGGCAGTGATGCAGCGAGGGCTTTTAATCAGCATGGCGTTACCGCATTCGTTCTCAAATACCGGCTTCCCTCAGACCGCACAATGCTAGATAAAAGCATTGGCCCCTTGCAGGATGTGCAGCAGGCTGTAAAATTGGTCAGGCAGTATGCAAATAAATGGTCGATAAAGACAGACAGAATAGGGATAATGGGTTATTCCGCAGGAGGGCATCTGGCATCTCTTTCAGGTACTCATTTCAGCGATTTAAAAATCAGCAATAAGGAAAATGTAAGCATCCGTCCGGATTATATGCTGCTGATCAACCCAGTAATCAGTTTTACCGACAGCATAGGCCATAGAGGATCAAGAGATAATTATTTGGGTGCAAATCCCGATCCCGATCAGATTAGATATTTCTCTGGTGAATTGCAGGTAAGCAAAGAAACTCCTCCTGCTTTTCTCGTACATGCCGATCCCGACCAGGTTGTGCCGGTAGCCAATACCATTGAATTTTACAAAGCACTGAAAACTAAGGGCGTTTCGGCTGAAATGCACATTTACGCTAAAGGCGAACATGGTTTTCTCAGCGCCCCTTCCTTCGATGAGTGGTTTGGCCGGTGCCTGTACTGGATGAAAAGCATGTCCTTCATTCCCTGATACATGCGATTCTTTATGACATTTGCTGCTTCATGTATCTTTACGTTCTTGTCAATATGCCTGTGCGCCCAATCTGTCAGCATCAAAATATCAAGATATGATATTTATGAATTTAAGGTCGTTTCAAAGGTCTCACAAGTAGGCAATCCCTTTCTGGATGTGGGGCTGAGCGGTGTTTTTACATCACCATCCGGAAAAAAAATCCGGATAGATGGTTTTTATGACGGTGGCGATATTTGGAAGCTGCGTTTTTCTCCCAATGAAAGAGGAATCTGGTCCTACGTGTTGAAGGGTGAACAATTTAGCTATGTGAAACAGGGCAAACTCAACTGTACACCTTCCTCCAGTCAGGGGTTTATTGGCATCCATCCGAAAAATCCTTACTCATTTGCCTATCATTCCGGTCTGCCTTTTTTTCCGATGGGCGATACCAGTTATGGATTGTATGATGATAGTCCTGTAACACCAGAGCTTCGCAACGCCTACCTGGCGACCCGGCGAAGTCAATCGTTTAATTTTATCCGAATGGAAGTGGGACACAGCTACTCCCGCGCAGCAAAAGATCCCGCATATTGGGCATGGGGAGGCACTGCCGCGAACCCCGATCTGGACAGATTCAATCCTGCTTTCTTCAAGGGCTTTGATCAGTTGCTGCTGCAAATGAGGCAACAAGGTATGAATGCAGAACTAATCCTGTTAAATTTTTACAGGCCTCCATTCACCGATCCAAAATCATGGACACCCGCAAGGGAAAAACAATGGCTCAGGTACCTCATAGCCCGTTACAGCGCATTCAGTAATATCTTCCTTTGGACCATATCAAACGAATATGAAACCCATCCGGACGGAGCATACAGGCTGGATAATCCCGCAGATGTTAACTGGATAAGAGAAACCGCTGCATTTATTAAAGAAAAAGATCCATATCAACATCTGGTAACGGTGCATCCGGTCATTTCATCAGGCACAACGGGAAGCAGTCCGCGTTCGCCAATGAATGGCCCTTTCCACATCGGGGGCTTCTTTGGTCAAACGAAGGCTATTGATGTACTCTCCCATCAGACCGGACAAGGAGGGGAAGGTGTGGTCTGGGATGAATCATGTCGCTGCTACAAAGGAGACGATCCAGTGCTTACCGAGAGTATTCGTATCGACAGGGTGTTTGGCAAGCCCGTCATCAATACCGAGAATGGCTACGAATATCTCGAAGGACAACCAACTATGAAAAATCAGGTTCACCACACAGATAAGGTGCGCCGTTCGTCATGGCGTATCGTATGTTCCGGGGCTTATTTCTCAGCAGGATTTACCGGCACTCTTGCGCACAGCGATATCTGGAATCAGATCGATTTTCCAAATCAGTATACGTTTATATTGAAAGATGAAGGTGCCGGCAGGCAGCTTTCTCTGCTGTGTCAATTTTTTAAAGCCTTGCCTTTCTGGCAAATGAAACCCTTCAGCGGAATCTCGGGTAATGCAGTTGCCTTATCAAACGGCTCTTCTTATGTGGCTTACCTGCCTCATGGAGGAAAAGTGCAAATCCACACGGGCGGACAAGATAAATATACCGCAAAATGGTTCGATCCCAGGAACGGCATGTATAAGATCGCAAAACTGAAAGAAAAAGGCGGCAGCCTTACGCTGCAGTCGCCCGATGATCAGGACTGGGCGCTACTGGTTAAACGCATTAGTCCTTAAGCTCAGCTTCCATTTCTTTATCTTCCCGCTTGCTTTCCTTAAGTTCCTGTTTGTACTCTTGTTTAAGCTCTTTCAGCTCTTTATTCATTTCTTTTCTGGCTTTCCGCTTTTTGGCAGCGCTGCTGAAAGTATCATTTTTAAATTCTTCAATGATGAGATTTCTTTCCAGCTCATAGTTCATTTTTGTCATTGAAGACTGCAGGCCCGAAAGATCCGGATTTTTCCCCAAGGTTAACGCGTCTGTCACCATATCAGCCATTTCTTTCGGAACAACATTTTTCATCGCCTTTTTCATCTGTTTGATTTCTTTGGCGGTGGGAGCCTTTTTAACAGTATCCAATGCCGGGGTGCTGAAGTTTGAATGAGAAGAGACATTTTCGCTGGCCAGTAACTGTGTTAGCGGCAATAGCAGGAGCGCAACAAGGATTGATTTCATAGATTTAAGAGGTCTAATTGATGATTGGTTAATTTTCTAAGTAAGTTACTGATTTATTTTCGCTAAGCAATGAACGAAATAATGTAAATTCAGTCATCTAAATGAATTATGGCGCAAAACAGTGATCAGTTCTATTCTGAATTACAGGCAAATCAAATCGCACTGCCCGAACTCCTTGTTCGGGATGAACTTTTTTTTGAGGTACCCGCAGACTGGCATGTAATGATTACAGACATCAGAAATTCCACCGTAGCGGTATTAGGGGGGATGCATGAAACGGTAAATCTTGTAGCAACGGGAAGCATTGTTACTGTACTTAACATTGTACTGAAAGCCAGCATGACAGTACCTTTTTTCTTTGGAGGTGACGGAGCTACTTTCATAGTTCCCTCAGCTGTTTTGGGCAGGTGCTTAAGTGCACTTAAACTTTATCAAAGCAATGTTCTTGCTAATTTTAACTTTGATCTGCGTGTCGGAACAATTCCTGTCGGTCAAATTTACGCAAATGGCGAAAGCCTGAGCATCAGTAAGTACAGTACATCGGGCATGTTTGTCATACCCGTGGTTCTCGGCAATGGCTTAAGTTACGCGGAGAAATTGATTAAAGGTGCAGACTATCTTTTGGGAGAAATAGAAACAGCAAATGAAGAACTCGATCTTACCGGCATGCAATGCAGATGGGATAAGATCGCACCGCCAGAAAATAATTATGAGATTGTTACCCTGTTGGCTGTAGCTACCAAAGCCGCCCATCAGCCCAAAGTATTTGCTAAAGTTATGCTTCAGATCGACACCATCTATGGTATCCCGGATAAGCGACAGCCGATATCTCTGCCAAAACTCAAACTAACAACTACATTCAATAAGCTGGAAACAGAATTGCGCGCTACTACCGGGCATACCAATCCTATCCGTATGGTAGGGATGTGGCTTAAGTCTGTACTTGGCTATTTCTATTTTAAAACAGAAAAAGGCCGGAAATATTTAAGAAGCATGATCGAAATGTCAGATACGCTGGTTATCGACGGGAAGATAAATACAGTGATCTCCGGCACCGAGGCACAGCGACTGAGCTTACAGAACGCCCTTGATAAACTGGAGGCAGAAGGTGAGATTGTATACGGGCTATACGTCAGCAGAGAATCGGTCATGTCCTGTTACGTCCGCGACATGGAAGATAGCCATATTCACTTCGTCGACGGAGGTGAAGGAGGATACACAAAAGCCGCCGGATTGATGAAACTAAAGTTTCAAAAGCCCCCTGTCATCTAGTTCTTCACCCTTTCCTGTTCATTGCCCGCACCACCCGTGTTGCGTTTCTTTGTAGCAGAAGCTCCTTTGGTAAAGCTATAGCTAAAGGAAATTAAAGCAAGCCGGTTGTCGAACGAATTGTGATAGGTGGCTGTTGTATTGGGAATGTTTAAGATTTCACCCCTTGGTTTATTGCTGTCAAAAATATCACGGAAAGTCAATTTTAGTACAGCCTTGTCGGCCAGAAACTTCTTTTGCACAGCTGCACCTACTATGTAGATCGATCTTTTTTTAAACTGGGCGCTTTCACTTGGCGACAGATAGACGCCATTCAGTTCTGCGCTCCAGCCTTTTTTGAAGTTAAACTGATTATTGGGCTGTATGTAGAAATAAAAACTTCCGGTATTCAAACGGTTGTTTCCGGGAAATTCACTAAAGTGATTACGTACCGCTTCAGAGTAAACATTCAGAGCGTACCAGCTGCCTGCTTTCAAGCTGAGATTTGCAGATGCCCCGAGGTACCGAAGCCTCCCTACGTTCCCGGTTCGGCTGATGAAAACGCCATTTTCCTGATCAATGACTTCTGTGATCATATCCGTGTGCATGCTGTAGAAGACATCAAAGTTAAGTTTATTGTCGTGGTTAAAATTCAGGTCAATCTTGTCGTTAAATTCAGGTCTGATATACGGATTTCCTGCAAAATATGTGAACTTGTCTATTAGAAAAATAAAAGGGTTAAGGTCCTGGTAATACGGCCTCCTTACCCTTCTTCCATAGTAGAGCGTAAGCTTGTTTTTGTTACTGTCAAGCTTGTATGAGAAGTGAATTGTGGGAAAAAGACTGGTGTAATGCTGGCTAAAAATGGAATCCGGCCGGATAGCATTGCCAAGTTGATGACCCTCCATATTGGTTTGTTCCATACGCAGTCCTGCCTGAATACTGAATCTTTTCCATTCCTTATTGAAATTGACATAAGCTGCATTGATGTTTTCTTTGTATCTGAAGTGGTTGGTCTTATCATTGTCGGTAATCTGCTGACCATTTTTTTGTATAAAATAGTCGGCAATGTTATCTGTATTTACGAAGCTGGTTTTAAATCCGGCAGAAATTTTGGCCTTGCGCTTTAGCGGATGCTCATAGTCGCCCTTGGCTGAAAAGATCGAGATATTAGAGGGGAGATTAGCCTGCAGGTCTTCGGTAGAAGGAATGTCTGTTTCATAATTGAGAATCCTGTTGTTAAAAGTTTGTTCCGCAAAGTTCTTATAGCTGATGTGGTCCAGATCAAAGGTAATTTCACGTCCGAGGCTATCGTATTTGTGGCTGTAATTGAAGTTTAAACCATTGCTGTTCTGACCGGATTTTTCTGCGTTTAATGCAGTAATCAACGAATCTGTCACGCCCATGGGATTGGCCGCAACTGCGGTAACTTCCTTAAGACTGCTACCTCGGTTGTATGTCCCGGTGAAAACAAATCCCAGGGTGGTTTTATCAGTTGCATAGACATCGATACCTGCTTTAAGGTTTGGCGTTCTGTTCCTGATGTTGAAAATCGTACTTTGCATAAATACAGACTGAAGCGCGTCTTTCTCATCATAAAACCAACGGTTTATATCCAGATCTCGCCAGGTATGCTGCCAGTTATATCCTGCGTTACCGAAAACATTGACCTTGTTCTTTCTGAAATTCAAATCAACGCCTGCGTTCTGCCTCCAGTTAGAAGAATATGCTGTACCCATATTGACAGAACCATTTAAGCCGCTGATCTGTGATTTCTTCGTTCTGATGTTGATGATGCCTGCACTGCCTGCGGCATCATAACGCGCCGGTGGATTGGGAATCAGTTCAATTTGATTTATCGCGCCAGAAGGAAGAGATTTGAGATAGCTTGCGAGCGCTGCACCTGAAAGGTGTGTAGGTCGATTATCGATCAGTACCACCACACCCTCCAGGCCTTTCAGGCTAATCTTACCATCCTGGTCGATCTGTACGCCGGGGGCCTTTTCCAGGACTTCCAGTGCATTGGTCCCGGCGTTGCTGATCAGCGCGTCAATGTTAAGTACAGTACGGTCAATCTTCTGCTCAATAAAATTCTTTCGGGTGCTGATTTTTACTTCCCTGAGGACTACCGGTTTTACTAACGTATCGATTTTTTTTCGGGTTGAATCTGTCTTTTTTTGTACCGTATCGATCTGAGCAATTGCGAAAATCGGGGCAATAGCTATCCAGAGGATGAAATTCATCCTCAAAAATGAGTTCTTCATATGGTATACTTAATTGCGGTTATAGATACTGGAAGTGCTTATAACGTTTCCGGTACGGGTGTAAGTAAAGTCGATGGTATCTTTAGATGATTTGATTACATCCGTAAGCACTGCATTTAATATCTTCTCAGATTGCTTTTTACCATTCACTATAAGTTGGGTATTGGTTACATGAAATTCTAAATTTTCGCCTTTCGTGTTTATGCCGGCTTTTTCCATTGCACCGATCAGTATCTCTGTAAGCCCTGAAGTGTTTACCTCGACTTTAGGCGTCGGGGAAAGTTTAACATTGCTAATCGGTGTCGCCTGTACGTTTAGCCTGGCCTGAGGATTAACCTTCGTTCTGGTGTTCAGTTTGGTCTGCGTATTTAATTTAACATTCACTGCAGGATGCGGATCTGATGATAGGTCAATATTAGAAGTATACTTTAAGCTGCTGTCCAATGCTAAATTTATTGCGTTAGTTACCGTATTGGCAATGTTAACAGCAAAGTTTTCGATCTTTTTATTATCAATATTGATTGAAATATTGGTTGTTCCGTTTTTGTTGCCATTCTGATTTGTATTCACAGTTTCATGAGATGAACCATTTGCAGAAGCTTCAATCTCGCGTTGCTCCTTCCAGGAATCATCTTTTTGAATGTGGACCGGCACTTCTGAAGTTGACTTCCTGGACTTAGTTACTTGAGTCCCTGATTTAGGTCCGGTGATTTTTCCAACAGTACTTGTTTTGTTCTGCTCTTTATTTTTTTTCGGCACAGGCTCCTGAAATTTAACTGTGTTTTGGCTAATGCTGGTAGCGCGCAAAACACTAAAACTGCAAAGTAATAATACAGCAACCAGTAAGCATCCCTTTTCTAATGAGTTCAAAGCTGTGTTTTTTTGATAAACCATACGTTTTACACGAACGATG
>DATFQH010000151.1:0-34645 GCA_035264385.1 Pedobacter sp. | reverse complement strand
GCATCCTGTAGGTTTCATCTGCATTGCCCTTAAAACCGGTTTCATTATCGCCGATGACTTTATTCAGGTGATAATTATCCGTTACTGCAACAGGAGGTGTTGCATAGTGAAAATTGAAAACAGACACTGCGGGATGTGGATCCTTAATCTTGAGTGTATTATTGGCGATATTCTGTGAGATCAAATGCTGGCTTTTGAAACCCTTTTCGGTTTCTTTTATAGTCTCTGCAATGGCATATTGCCATTCAAGCGTTACTCCGCCAAAATAAGGCTCATTACAGATTTCATAAATGATGTTATCAAACGCTTTCAGTTCATTCACAATTTTAACGACCATTTGCTTCTGGATTATCAACATATCTTTGCTTTTATCCAGGGTGTAGACATCTTTACTTGCCAGAGCAGCTATCGCATTTATATTATTAACCGGATTCATAGGACTTATTATCCATTGAGATTCATCATAAAACGGACAGAAAAAAGCCAGTTCAACAACAATGTCCCGCTTGTGCGCCTGTCTGATAAAATCCTTGAGTCTGGTAAAGTAAGCATCATCCCATTTGCTGAGATCAAATTTATTGCCGCCACCATTGTACCCGGGCGTACCGGTTCTTTTCCAGGGGCAGACAAAGCGATTGGGCAATGGCGCAAGTGTGTTGTTTGTGATAGAAAATGCACCGGCAGGTTCTACATAGGCGCCCGTAAACGTCCTGGTTAGGTTGAGCCCCTGAGATTTGAGTTCATCGAGATACGTGACATAGTCAAAATCAAGATTTAAAACCGCACCATAGTGCTCCGCAGACGTGATCAGCACCGTAGGTTTGCCCCGATAATTGAAATAGTGGGGATTTGCGCGATCTAACTTTATCGCCTTGCTTTGGGCAATCGCATTTTTATCCGCACAGCTTAAAATTAAAAGTACAATTGTCAGGACGCTATTCTTCATGATCAATTTTTGTAAGTTAAGAATCATCTACTGGTTATAGCCTACTAATATAACCGAAATCTACCAATTCACGGTGCTCCTTAATCATTCTGGTGCCGCCATCATGCATGAGCACCAACCTTGTAGAAAGATCCATCACATTCCGGTAATCGTGGTCTGTAATGATCATACCTTTGTGCTTTGAATGCTGCCTGATCAGCGCTTTAATCACTTCAATATGCATCGGCGCAAGCCCGTTAAACGGCTCATCCATCAGCAGGTATTCAGCTTCAGAACAAAGCATCAGGAGGATTTCAATGACGCGACGCTCACCTCCGGACAACTGGCTACTTTTTTTATGCGCATGCGGATGCACAAATTCATGCTGCAGCAAAACAATCGCCTGTTCTTTTGTACAAAATGTTTTGATGATCCCGCTGATATTGACATGCCCGGGAAGAAAATGATCCTGTGGCAGATACTGTATCAAATCTGCAGCATCATACAAACTCTTCAGTTGTTTGCCCTCTACCCTTACAAATTTGTATTCCGCTTTAAGGCAGCCAAAGATGATCTTCAGCATGGTGGATTTTCCTGAACCGTTGCGACCAAGGAGTCCGATCACTTCACCTTTTTGGCAGGACAAAAATACGTCCGACAGCACCAGCTGCTGTTTGTAGTATTTCGAAATGCTGTCTGCGTGCAGGCCTTCTTTCATACCACAATTAAGATTAAACCGACAATCAGGCTCCAGCCAATCGTGTTGAACCAAAGATGCAGCTTACTCAGGCCCATGTTGTGATAAAAAAAGTATTCCTTTGGATGGTTGATTTCATATATAAAGAAATGAAACATAGGTACTAAAAAGATATAAGCAAAAAAAGATGCGCCTACCGCTGCCATTCCCTTCATCATCAGGAAGCCCAGACAAATTGCCAAAGCCGCCGAAGGGAAGATCAGTCTACGGTAAAACATCCACAGCGCCTTGACTATTCTCATGTCACAAAATAACAATTACGTGATAAATAATGTATGTATATTTATCACAGACACGAATTTATGACTAAAAATATATTCATAGCCTCCGCAGAACCCTATACCGGCAAATCAGTGATCGCCTTCGGGATGATCAACATGCTGCTCGCCAAGACACAAAAAGTCGGATATTTCAAGCCGATCATCGCACAGGAAGACCCTGATCAGAAAGATCCGCATATAGAAGCAATGCTAGACTACTTTTCTCTTCCGGTAAACTATGAAGATGCCTTTGCTTTTACCCGTCAGGACATTCTGCACCAGGCAGATGCCGATGCCACAGCCGAAATCATCAATACCATTATCGGCAAATACAAGAAACTGGAAGACAACTACGACTTCACGGTTATAGAGGGCAGCGACTTTCTGGGCGAAGGTATTGCCTTTGAGTTTGAATCCAATGCCATCATGGCTAAAAATCTGGGCGCCCCTGTGTTGATTGTAGTATCTGGCAAAAACAAAACAGCCAGCCAGCTTTTCAAAACAGCCATCAATATCTACCGCAACTTTCTGCTGCGTGATGTACAGGTGCTGGGAGTAGTGGCCAATATGGTTAACCCGGATGAGGCCGAGCGCATTAAGCAGGCGCTCAGTAACCAGCTGCCTCCTGAACTGCTGATCGCGGTAATTCCTATAGAAACCGGTCTTCAAAGCCCGACCATGAAAGAAATTACCCAGGCACTTGGTGCTGAAGTATTGTTTGGGGCCGACCTGCTCGACAACCAGGTAGACAACTTTGTAACCGGCGCTATGATGCTGCCCAATTTCCTTAGGCATATCAAAGACAACCTGCTGATAGTTACCCCCGGAGACCGCGGTGATATCATTATCGGTTCTCTCCAAGCGAATTTATCGGCAAATTATCCTAAAATTGCAGGAATTGTGCTTACTGCGGGCAGCTTGCCCGACGAACCGATGATCAGGCTCATTGAAGGTCTGCAAACCATCATCCCCATCATCTCGGTTCAGAAAGGCACTTTTGAAACCACTACAACCATTGGCGGCATTCATTCGAGGATCACCATAGACAATAAGAAAAAAATTGCCCTAGCCATAGACATGTTTGAAAAATATGTTGACATCAAGGCCCTGGACGACAAGATCGTTACCTTCAATTATCAGGGCATTACCCCTCACATGTTCCAGTACCAGCTGGTTAAATGGGCAAAACGCCAGAAGAAACACATTGTATTGCCCGAAGGAAATGATGAACGGATCCTGAAAGCTGTAGAAAAACTAATTGCCCAGGATATTGTAGACATTACATTGCTGGGCGATGCCGCCGAAATCGGGTCAATCATTAAAAGACTTGGTCTGAACCTCGACCTTAACGCCATTCATATTCATAACCCCCGTCACTCGGCACATTACGATGAATACGTAGAAACGCTCTACGAATTGCGAAAGACTAAAAATGTAAACATGGAGATGGCCAGGGATATGATGACTGATGTATCTTATTACGGAACCATGATGGTCTACAAGGGTCATGCAGACGGAATGGTCTCCGGAGCGGTTCATACCACACAGCACACCATCAGGCCGGCGCTCCAGTTTGTGAAGACCAAACCGGGGGTATCGGTAGTATCTTCCATTTTCTTCATGTGCCTGCCAGAACGTGTGGCCATCTTCGGCGACTGCGCTGTAAATCCAAATCCCACTGCGCAGCAGCTGGCCGAGATTGCCATTTCCTCTGCAGAAAGCAGTGCTAAATTTGGCATAGAACCCCGTGTAGCCATGTTATCTTATTCTTCCGGCAGTTCCGGCGAGGGTGAAGATGTAGAACGGGTACGTGAAGCCACGGCGATTGTGAGGGCCAAGCATCCTGATCTCAAAATAGAGGGTCCAATACAATACGATGCGGCAGTTGATCCATTGGTTGGGAGGCAAAAACTTCCGGGATCGGAAGTAGCCGGAAGAGCGAGCGTACTTATCTTCCCAGACCTGAATACAGGAAACAATACTTATAAGGCCGTACAAAGAGAAACGGGAGCCCTGGCCATCGGACCGATGCTTCAGGGACTAAATAAACCTATCAATGACCTCAGCCGCGGCTGTACGGTAGACGACATCTTCAATACAGTCGTGATCACCGCTATACAATGCCAGGAAATATAAATACAGGAATGAATATCTTAGTCATCAACTCGGGAAGCAGTTCCCTGAAATACCAGTTATTTAAAATGCCGGCCAAAGAACCTGTGAGCAGCGGCATTGTAGAACGCATAGGCGAAAAAAACAGTGAGGTAGCTGATCATGCCATTGCTTTGAAGCAGGTGATTACTGAACTTTCTGAAGGCCAACATGCGGTGATCAAAAGTACAGAAGACATTGATGCCGTAGGACACAGAGTGGTGCATGGCGGAGAGTTATTTTCTGATGCCGCAATCATCACTACCGAAGTAAAGCAGCAGATCAAAAAATTGTTCTCGCTCGCGCCATTGCACAATCCGGCCAATTATACCTGCATAGAAGTGGCCGAGCAAACTTTCCCGAATGCCATACAAATCGCGGTATTTGATACTGCTTTTCACCAGTCTATACCACAGGTTGCTTATCGTTATGCTCTGCCCCGGTCTTATTATGAAGACCATGGGATCCGCGTCTATGGCTTTCATGGCACCAGCCATAAATATGTGAGTGAACAATCCATGGCCTGGCTCGGCAAATCTGACGCTAAGCTGATCAGCATACATCTGGGCAACGGATGCAGCATGACGGCGGTCAAATCCGGAAAATCAATAGACACCACCATGGGTTTTGGTCCACTAAGCGGGCTAATGATGGGTACGCGCTCCGGAGATATCGATCCTTCTGTGATCTTCCATTTGATGGAACATTCCGGTTATACCCTTGAACAACTGAGCAACCTGCTGAATAAACAATCCGGCCTGCTCGGTGTGGGAGGTTCAGGAGATATGAGGGACATCAGGAATCGGTTAGAGCATGGTGACCCTGAAGCCAAACTTGCGGTTATGCTTTATGCCTACCGCATTAAAAAGTTCATAGGGGCATACACTGCGGTATTGAACGGCTTGGATGCTTTGATCTTTACAGCAGGTGTTGGCGAAAATGACAGTGCCATGCGTGCCGCAGTTTGCAAAGAACTTAGCTATCTGGGCATTGAGCTCGATGAAGAAAAAAACATGGAGCGCAGTAAAAAACTGCGTGCGGTCAATAAAGCAGAATCGGCCGTTAAAATTCTGGTGGTACCTACCAACGAAGAATATGAAATCGCGCACCAGTGCTATGAAATGATAAAGCCCGCATCATAACGGGCTTTATTGATATTATTTATTAAACTTTTTTAGGAGGAAGATCAAAAGCGACAGCTTCGTGTTCAAAATGCCCGTTGTGTGATCCGTCGCAGAACGGCTTATTCTTAGAAAGGCCGCACCTGCAAATAGAAAGTACAGTTCTTCCCTGCAGCCCATATTCGTTACCATTTCTGTCAACGATCTCGAAATCGCCTTCTATCTTTACCGATCCGTTATTGTTAATTGTAAGTTTTGTCTTTGACATTTGCTATTTATTTCAGGCAAAACTAGAACAATACAAACAGAGTTAGGAATATGATTTTAATTTAGAAACGTTCTCTGCCGGATATTAATTTTTGATCGGTCAATTTACCCGCCCTTCAAATAATCTTCTTTTTTAAGTTCAAACCAATCACAAGCTATTCCCTCATGATTTACATGGCCCGTGATCTTGAGCCCACTTTTTAGCAAAGCCTTTCTTGATGCTGTATTTTCGAAATGTGCAAGCGCATACACCGCCTCCAGATTGAGTGTACCAAATGCATATCGGATGGATGCCTTTGCAGATTCAGTTGCATATCCCTTACCCCAAAATCTGCGAATCAGCCTGTAGCCGACATCGTAAAAGCCGGTATGTCCGTTAACTAAGTCTGTTCTGTATTTCATTCCGCTCCAGCCCACGAATTCATTCGTTGCCTTATCAACTATAACCCACCTGCCGATTCCATAGTCGATATACTGCTGCCGGATAAACTGGATATTTTCAACTGCCTCCGCTATGGTCTTGATCGGCGCTTTGCCTAAATACTTCTGAACTTCAGGATCTGAATCCATTTCAAACATATCAGCGGCGTCTTCTAAAACAATCTCCCTTAAAATGATGCGGTCTGTTTCTGCAAAAATTTTCATATGCTTTCTATAAATGCGCTATTCTACTCCAGCAATCCAATCTCCGATTACCAGAGTTAATGCTTCTGCGCGGTCATTTATTTCTATCAGATCTTTAAATCTGATCAGGCGCCGTCCATCTGTATAATTTCCTTCCAGCAGCCCTCTGCCCTCTTTGATCCTGGCGCCGGTAGGCAAAACCAATAAAATCTTTCCCTTATGAAGATTCAGCACGACAATATCTCTTTTATATTCTTTCGGATTGAAGGGCTTCATTGCTCCGGTATAATAGAAACTTGGCGCATTCCATTTAATCTGTTCCGCAATCAATGAATCTGAGGCCAGGATAATTTGTCTGATCCGCTCAACGGCTTCAGCCAATGCCGGATCAAGTTTTGACAGGTAATCAGAGACTTTATCTGAATCGGTTGTTGAGGTCGTCATATCTGTGCAAAGTAATAAAATTAGATGTAAATACCATGCACCTAAGACTTAGCTACTTCTCACCTACTGTTCGGCAGATCCGGGGCTAAAACGTGATATGGCCGTACCTTCTCCGCAAAATGGGTACCTTTTTGCGGAGAAGGTACGCTCCTGCACCGGAAAAGCACCGGAGCTGGTGGCAGGTATTAGAGTAGTAGTACAGTCCGAGGTGGCTTTAAACCATACGAAGGTGGCTAACCAAACTTGTATATACAAATATGATGTTTCTTGTTGCCATGTTCTCTCAAAACCTTATATTTAAACTTACAAATGTAAACCAAATATTACCATGTTAAAATCCTTGCTGCTGTTCATTACGCTACTGTTCATATTGTGGTTCAGCCCAAAGTACCTTGCAACGACCAATAGAAACGATGTTGACCTGGAAGCCGTTCAGGATGAAAAGTCGGGAATGATAACCGTGACCAGAACGGACACTAAACAGGCCGTACTGATCCAGAATGCTGATGCAGATTTTCGGCCTTACATACATCCCATCGCATCACCCGATGGAAAAAGTGTGCTTACTGAGTTTCGTCCGGAGCACCATAAGCACCAGACCGGATTGTACTGGGGGCTTACCGATGTAAACGGGCGTAACTATTTTGCAAATCCGGGCAATGGATTTTGGAAACGTGTTGCCGCCAGGGTCATTGAGAAATCCGGCAAGGCCGTGAAATGGCAAACGGTGTATGATTTGCTTGATGAGAAAGGCGCTGCCGTAATGACCGAAATACAAAATTGGAGCATGGAACAGGATAACGGCAAATTTTTGCTTACACTGGAATGGAAAGGCGAAGCCAAAGTTGACATCAAAGTAGGCAAGTATCCCTACGGCGGGCTGTTTTTGAGAATGCCCTGGAAGCCTGGAATCGATGGCGAGGTGATCAATGCCGCCAGGCAACACAACCAAAAAGCAGAGGGGCAGCCCTCTACCTGGGTTGATGTGGGAATCAAAATAAACGGCAGAGACGATAGGGCGCATATTGCTTTACTGGATCACCCGGAAAATAAAGGCTATCCTCAAAAATGGAGGGTTGATGAGCAGCTCGGCGTGGGGCCGGTACGTGTACATGATGCAGATTGGTTGCTCAAAAAAGGAGAAATGGAAACCATTAAACATCAGCTGGTGATTTATACCGGGGAATTCAGTGATATACAAATCAATAATGCCTGGGCAAAATTTGCAGGTAAAGATCCTTCCTGGGCCACCGTTGACTTATGGGCCCTGGCAAAAAAAGAAGGGATGGATGCTAAATTCCTGAGCCCCGAGGAAGCTGTGAAGGCCATGACCCTTAAAGAGGGATTTATGGCCAATGTATTCGCCGCCGAACCGATGATTACCCAGCCGATGGCTTTTTGCTGGGACGACAAAGGACGGCTGTGGGTCGCGGAAAACAGGGATTATGAATCGCGTTCATCCGGCTTTTCTAATGATGGCAACAGCCGCATCCTGATTCTGGAAGATACAAATCATGATGGCAAGGCAGACACTAAAAAGGTTTTTGCAGACGGCATCCCCTTTCCTGCGGCTATGGCTGTTGGGTTTGACGGGGTTTTTGTTGGTGCCCCTCCCAACTTACTGTTCATACCAGACCGCGACAACGATGACAAGGCTGACATGAAGGATATTGAAGTGCGTTTAACGGGCTGGGGTATTCGGGACAGACACGAAACGATGAACAGCTTTCACTGGGGGCCTGACGGCTGGTTATACGGCTGTCAGGGTTTTGCGACCCCGTCACGTATACGCAAGCCCGTGGGAAAAGGAAAACTATACAGCCATAAAGAACCTTTCCCTGATGAGGAGATTTTAAAAGGTGAAGGTGTAGATATTAATGGTGGCGTGTGGCGCTACCATCCTGTGAAGGACAAATTTGAAGTTGTTGCTCATGGATTCAGTAACCCGTGGGGTATTGATTTTGATGCCCAGGGTCAGATTTTCATTACCGCTTGTGTCATTCCTCACCTGTGGTATGTGATACCGGGTGGCATTTATCACCGCCAGGGAGGACAGCACTTTAATCCATATACGTACACCGATATTAAGACCATTGCAGATCATAGCCACAGATCTGCACATGGAGGAGCGAGTATTTACCAGTCGGATGCCTTTCCACAAGATCAAAAAGGCAGAATCTTTATGGCCAATATCCATGAACACGCGATACTTACAGATATTTTGAAGCCTGAAGGCTCTGGATTTACCGGCGCACATGGTGAAGACCTGATGGCAGCTAACAATGCCCAATGGGTAGGTTTCAGTACATCTGTAGGCCCGGACGGTGATCTGTATGTATTGGACTGGCACGATGCCGACATCTGCGGCGGTTCTGTGTTGCACAAGGAAACAGGCCGCATATTTAGGATCTCGCCAGAGACTTCGCTGGCAGATAACTTTAAAAATAGATACGCTGACCTGAATAAACTAAGTGATAAGGAACTGGTAGCATTTCAAACCAGTAAAAGTGACTGGCATTCCAGAAGGGCAAGGCTGATTCTTCAAAACCGCGCTGCAAAAGGTAAATTGAAAAACGGAACGCTGGAAGCATTGCGTGCCATTTATAACAGCAATGCTGAAGCTGCTTATCGACTAAGGGCAATGTGGGCACTTTATGTATGCAATGGTTTGAGTACTGATAAGTTGGTAAGTGATTTAAATGATAAAAACCCGTACATCAGAGGTTGGGCGATTCAGTTTTTAAGTCAGGACGCAGCGCCTGCAGAGTCAGTGATCAATAAGTTTGAGCAAATGGCAAAACAAGAAAATTCTCCGGTGGTGCGGCTTTATCTGGCTGCTGCGCTTCAGCGTATTGGTTTAGATAAGAGATGGAACCTCGCCGCGGAATTAGTAAAACACGGGGAAGATGAAAATGACCATAATTTACCTAAAATGCTTTGGTATGGAATAGAACCTTTGGTATCAAAAGACACTAAGCGTGCGCTCGATCTGGCAGCTGCGGGTAAACTGAGCATGATTAAAAAATTTACAGCGAGACGCAGCACAGATGCCGATGCCACCAATATTCTGGTAACCTGGCTAGGTGCCCAAACCGCTGCCGATACTGCGATGGTAGCGGGAATGCGGGATGGATTGGAGGGCAGGACAGACCTGAAAACACCAACTGACTGGAAGGCCGCTTATGCTAAATTACAGCGCCAGGGAGAGAGGAATAAACTCTTGTCTCTGGAAATCGCCCAATATTTTGGGGATACGGAGGCTGCGGGTCAATATTTTCTGACTTTAAGAAACAAAACTTCGGGGGTTATTGAACGTCGTAAGGCATTATTAGCCTTGTCTGCGCAACAAAGAACAGAGTTACTGAAAGACTTGCCTGTGTTGCTGGATGACGCTGATATGCGCAATGATGCTATCCGTGCGATAGCGAATTATGATGATGAAAAGATCGCACAGTTACTCCTTAAAAAGTACCCTCAGTTTAACGAAAAGGATAAGGCGGCAGTTATTGAAACGCTGGCATCAAGGTCCAGATCGGGATGGATCCTTGCACAGGGCATACAAAACAAAAGTATTGAAAAACGGGATGTACCGCCAAGTGTGGCCAGACAGCTAAGACGCGTTGTAGGTAGCGGATTTGTAGAAATTTGGGGTCCGATAGACCAGCTACCCTCTAACGAAATCGCCTATAAAAAATATCGCGAGTTGCTGACTGCAAAGACATTGGATAAGGCAAATCTGGCTAAGGGACAATTGCTGTTTAAGCGCACCTGCGGTAGCTGCCACAAAATGTATGGCGAGGGTGGCATCATTGGTCCGGATCTTACGGGCTCTAACCGTTCAAAAGTCGATTATCTCCTGTTTAATGTATTGGAGCCGAGCGGTGAGATTCAGGACGATTATAAACTGGTAGTGATCACCACACGAGACGGACGTACCTATTCGGGTAATGTCATCGCAGAGAATGAGCGCCAGATTACGATGCGCATTGTTGGCCAGGAGGCTACGGTGATCAATAAATCGAATATCCAGTCGAGAGAGGTAATGCCGGTTTCTATGATGCCAAATGGTTTGTTTGAAACACTAACCAATGCAGAAGTTGTAGACCTGGTTGGATTTTTAAGCAGATCCAAGTAGTTTTAAAAGCCTGCACAAAAGTGCTGGATTTCACTTAGCCTTTGAAACTGAATAGCTTGACGTTGTTGTTAGATAGTTGAAAAGCAAAAATAGCTCTTTGCTGTTGAGCTTAAAACTGAGGAATGGGGCGACAGACATTTTGGTATAAAAACCCCGACTATGCTGGTATTGATACCGTTAAATATATGGCTAAATATAAATAAATAATAAATTACTGATTTTCAATAAATTAATTGTACGTTTGTACATAATTAAATTACAATATAATGCAACAAGGAACAGTAAAATTTTTCAATGAAACAAAAGGTTTTGGATTTATCGTACCAGCGAATGGTGATAGCGAAATCTTTGTACACAGTTCAGGTCTGATAGATAACATTCGTGAGAATGATTCTGTGAGCTATGACGTTGAGCAAGGTAAAAAAGGCTTAAACGCAATTAATGTTAAGATCAGTTAATTAAACTCATTTTATAAATTAATGAAGCATCCCCTCAAAAGGATGCTTTTTTTATGCATACTTTTTCCAAATTCTTACCTTTAGGCGTTACATACAAATTTAACCATAGGCATTAATGCTAAACAACCAAATCCATATGAATTTTATTAACAAATTATTACTTATGCTGCTGGCATTCTGCGGGCTGTCTGCACAGGTCAGCGCACAGCAGAAAATACAGGAACTCAGTTCGCCCGACGGCAAAATAAAGCTTTCTGTAAATATTGCAGATAAAATCTACTATACCCTATCGGCAGCTAATGAAACCTTACTAGAAAAAAATCAGCTGTCTTTAAGCCTCAGAAACGAAACACTTGGTGAAAAGCCAAGGCTGGTCGGTGCTAAAAAAGGCAAAGGTAATGAAACCATCAAACCTCATTTCCCGTTGAAATACGCTGCAGTTAAAAACAGTTACAATTCACTGCTGCTTAGCTTTAAAGGAAATTATTCGGTAGAATTCCGTGCCTTCGATGAAGGGGTGGCTTATCGCTTTATCACCGGCAAAAAGGGCGGTATTGAAGTCTTGAATGAAGAGTTTTCTTTAAACTTCCCTCAGGACTACTTGCTCCATTTGCAGCAGCCGGGTGGTTTCAAGACTTCTTATGAAGAAAATTATTCGTCAGTAACCTCTGCTGATTGGAAGCCAGACAGCAAAATGTCTACCCTGCCAGTACTGATAGATACAAAAAAACAATATAAGATCCTGATTAGCGAGGCTGATCTTTCCGATTATCCCTGCCTGTTTTTAAAAGGAACCGGAAATGGTGTTTCATCTGTTTTCCCAAAGGCTCCGCTAGAATTCAGTGAAGATGGAGACCGGAGCCAAAAAATTGTTAAAGAAGCCGATTATATTGCAAAGACATCGGGCACAAGAAGTTTTCCATGGCGTTATTTTGTTGTTGCAGACAATGACGGAAAGCTGATCGAAAATACAATGACCTTGAAATTGGCTTCACCGGGTGTGATCGGAGATCCAAGCTGGGTGAAACCGGGTCAGGCCAGCTGGGAATGGTGGAATGATGCCTCGCCTTATGGCCCTGATGTGAATTTTGTTTCAGGATACAATCTGGAAACTTACAAGTACTATATTGATTTCGCCGCTAAATTTGGCCTTAAATACATTGTGATGGATGAAGGCTGGGCAAATGATACACGCGATCCTTATACGCCTAATCCTAAAGTGGATGTCCATGAATTGATCCGGTATGGTAAGGAAAAGAATGTGGGTGTGATTTTATGGCTGACCTGGCTGACTGTACACAATCATATGGATTTATTTAAGACCTTCAGCGAATGGGGTGTGAAAGGCGTGAAGATCGACTTTATGGACCGTAGCGATCAGTGGATGGTTAATTATTATGAAAATGTTGCTAAAGAAGCAGCTAAACACAAGCTATTTGTAGATTTCCATGGTGCGTTTAAACCTGCGGGACTGGAATATAAATATCCTAATGTTGTTTCTTATGAAGGTGTAAGGGGGATGGAACAAATGGGTGGCACAAAACCAGATAACAGTCTTTACTTGCCTTTTATGCGCAATGCGGTCGGCCCGATGGATTATACACCTGGTGCGATGATCAGCATGCAGCCCGATGTATACAGAGCAGATCGTCCGAATGCTGCAAGCATCGGTACGAGGGCTTATCAGATGGCGCTTTTTGTAGTATTTGAAAGTGCCATACAAATGCTGGCAGATAATCCTACTCTATATTACAGAAATCAGGAATGCACAGAATTTATTACATCCGTTCCTACAACATGGGATGATACCAAAGTGCTTGCGGCCAAAGTTGGCGAGATTGCCGTAGTTGCCAAACGTAAAGACAGTAAATGGTTTATCGGTGGAATAGTGAACGGCAAAGAGCAGGAAAGAAATGAATCGGTTAGCCTGGATTTTCTGGAAAAAGGAAAAAGTTATACCATGACCTATTTTGAAGATGGCATCAATGCAGGCAGACAAGCTATGGATTACAGAAAGAAAACCATACAAGTGAAGGCAGAAGATAAAATTGACTTAAAAATGGTCCGCAATGGTGGCTTTGCTGCGGTAATCAAGTGATCATTTATAGATAAATAAAAAGGCGCAGAAATACTGCGCCTTTTTTTAAATGCCATTGGGATAATGTTATATCTGATCGCGTAGTTCATCATGCCCAGGCCGCCTGCAGTAAATTAGATATGGAATTTGTTGGCGTATATAATTTAGATCTAAGCGATTAAAATCTCAGACAAGAGATGATTATTTCAGATTAATCTATATCCAGAAGATCTATATAGTTTTTCACAACGGGAATATCTGCTGCTGCCCAATCCAGACGGGGTAGATCTTTGGCCTCCAGCCACTTATAACATAGATGCTCTTTTAATATGATGTTACCACCAATGATTTCACATACAAATGGAATCAGACGGATGCTAAAATCAGGATATGCGTGTTCGTTGGCAGGCATCCCGGCAACGATTCTGATCTCCAGATTTAGCTCTTCCCGAATCTCCCGAAGCAGGCACTCAGCCGGCGTTTCACCAGGTTCGACCTTTCCGCCCGGAAATTCCATTTTCAGGGGAAGTTTCATTGCGGCGCTCCGCTGGGTGACCAGTATTTGTCTGCTGGTATTTACAATGATGGCACAGGCTACTTCTATCATTTTATATCGCCTTTAAACGAAATACCTTAGTTTCATGTGTCTTTACATTGCCTTTCCAGCGCCTGCCCTTGCCGATCAGTTTATGCGCCCAGAGATCTTTTATAGAAAAATTCCCTGTCAAACCCAGCGTTTCAAAAATGCATTGAATATTCTGTGAAGTATCACTCCTGTTCAGTATGGCCAGCGCATGATCCCCGTTTTTAAGCGTCCTAAGCCATATCGTTGTGAGTTCATTGTCTATTTTAACTATTGCCTGTTGACCCAGTTCATCCTGACTAATATCAATCACCTCTTTATTTAACAGAATTCGTTTTGTTTCTGCGTTCATGTTTCTAAGATCGTTGGTAGCCGCCAAGGGAGAAGCCATCATGCACCAGAGACTCATCTGACTTTGGTACTCTACATTGGTACAGCCAGTGCCGCCCAGATCTCCGGAAGGGCCTTTCTTACCGTAAAGGCCAACTACCAGCATATCCATATCGTTCCATTTCCCCGGCCCAGCATAGCTAGCCAGGTGCTTGTTCGCGTCAATAATATCCATAATACCTTCACCATATTTTTCTGTTACTCTCCTTTTCCATTTATCACGAACATCTCCAGTTGTACGCCATAGTTGCCCACCGGCATTTGCAGCCCATTGCCATGGCTTGCGTTCTCCCCATTCGCAAACGCCGAGTGCAATGTCTCTTCCGCTATTGTGTAGTGCATCTGCCATCTTTTTATAGCGTTCTTTGGCTGTTTCCACATCGTTTGGTGCCCCACAATAATCGTATTTCAGATAATCTATTCCCCAGGATGCAAATATTTTGGCATCCTGATCTTCAAAACCCAAACTTGCTGTATAGCCGGCACATGTTAATGGTGCGGCATCAGAATAGATGCCCAACTTCAGGCCCTTGTTGTGTACATAATCGGCCAGAGCTTTAATTCCTGAAGGAAATTTTTGCGGGTCAGGGATCATATTGTTCCTGTTGTCTCTTCCCCCCTGCCATCCGTCATCGATAAAGACATACTCATATCCAGCACTGCGCATTCCCGAACTTACCATCGCATCTGCCATTTCTTTAATGTCTTTTTCAGAGATCTTATCTGCAAAGTAATTCCAGGTCATCCAGCCCATAGGTGGCCGGGCTGCGATAATCGCTCCATCTTTAGATTTTACCTGGGCGTAGTTGTTACCGATAATACTACAACATGCAGTAAGGGTGAGAAGGAATTTGGTTTTGGTCATGATGTGTGGTTGTTGTTTGTCGCTGAACCTGCGCACTGATGTCTTCTCAAAGCTAATCATTCCTTCGTAAACCGCCAGTCTATCCAAACTTATAACTGAACACGTTGTTCTTATTGTAGTTACACTTAAACCATGACTTATGAAAACGATAAATTCATTCAGACAGATATGCATTGCAATAATGATGTGCTCGTTTATGCTGACCGCGTTATATTCTTCGGCACAGGAAACAGGCACTCTTACTAGCGGTAAGTTTTTACAAGAGTCGGCCATTAGTGGCATGAATACGGTGGCTTTGGGAAATCTTGGGCAAAAACGATTACAGGACCCGGATTTGAAATCTTTTGCGCAGGAAATGCTGAATAGCCATATGGTTAGCAACGCAAAAATAAAAGCACTGGCGAAAAAGAAAAAGGTAAAGCTCCCTGATCCAATGAACATACCAATCAACAGCATGCAGACCAGGGCAGACACGACAAAAAAGGACGCAGAAGGAACTGCTTTAGATAGTCTTACGACTGACTTTGACGCGGAGTTTGTACAAATGATAATAGATGACCATAAGAAAGCCATAGTGCTTTTTGAAAAAGGTACCGCTTTGAAAGACAGAGAGCTGAAATCTTTTGCTGGAAAAAATCTGCTGATCTTACGAAAGCACCTGGATGAAGCAGAAAAACTGGCCGGCAATATGAAGAATGAACAATAAAATCTTAACTTTATGTAAACCGATCAATTAACCCTCAATTCTCTAAGCACAGTGCGGCATTTTAACCTTTTGATTCCTAAGCTAATTTGCCCACTGGTTTCATTGCTCTTTTTTTCTCAACTGATGGCGCAACAAGTGCCGATAGTCAGGTATCCGCAGGATCGAGTGGTATATACGCTGGGGAATCCGATCAGTCCGCTTCTAATTCAGCAAACGGGCGGTGGGCCGATAGACGATTCTCCCAGTGGTTTGGTGTCAACCTATGCAGGCAGTACAAGGGGTTTTTCGAATGGATTGGGTACAGCTGCAAAATTCAACAGACCTACGGGCATAACTGTTGCACCTGATGGGACACTGTTTATTGCTGATTGCTTTAACAATAGCATAAGAAAGATTGCGCCAAACGGAGACGTATCAACTTTTGCGGGGTTTAGCGGAAATGAAGGCCGTGCCAACGGCACCATTAATGCAGAGTTTTTCAGACCGTTTAATCTTGCTTATCAAAACATTACCGGCAACATTTATGTTGCAGATTCTTACAACAACCAAATCCGTAAAATTGCTCCTGGCGGGGTCGTGTCGCATATTGCCGGCGACATCAACGGAGACGAGGACTCCTCAGACGGTCAGGGTAGATTTGGCAGATTCAATAATCCTACCGGTATTGCGTTCAGCCCATTGTCTGATTTGATTTATATCACTGATACTTACAATTCTACCATCAGGCAAATGACATTGGCGGACGCTGAGGTTATCACCTTTGCAGGGACTGCATTCGGCAGCACTTACGTGGACGGTCCGCGGGCATCAGCAAGGTTCAATAACCCCAATGCTATTGCCATAGATGCCTTGGGTAATATATTTATTGCTGACTATTTAAACCATTGTATCAGAAAAATCGAAGCAGGTACAGGAATCGTTTCTACCTACGCAGGAGATGGCACCAGTGGAACAAGAAACGGATCGAGACTCCAGGCAAGATTTGATCATCCTACTGCTATTGCAATCAATTTCAGAGGCGACGTGTTTGTATGTGATGACAACGAAATCATTAGGGAAATATCGGCATCAACCGGAGAGGTCATAACCATTGCCGGCAGCGGCAATCAGGGATCTGCTGATGGTCTTAGGTGGGAATCCAGTTTTTTTCGACCTATAGGTCTCGCCTTCGACCGATCAGGTAGTTTATTTGTAGCTGACCAGGACAATGACCGGATCAGGAAAATCACATTCGGGGGTGGATTTTCTATAGACAAGCCTTTACCTCAGGGAATGATATTCAACGAACGAACCGGTGCGATTACCGGCACTCCAACCGAAGCTTCACCTGAGGTTACCTATACGGTAACGGCACATGGTGTATTTGGAGACGGATTTACGGAAATCAGAATTGCAGTGATCACGCCGCCGCTCGTGACGATAACCCCAGCAGATCCGGCTGCTTGTGCGGGCACATCTATACTATTCAAAGCCGTGGTAACTGGTGGTGGCAGTAATCCTACATACCAATGGATGGTGGATGGGGTAAATGCTGGCACCGATAGTGATGAATTTGACACCGGAACAACCATAAGTGATGGCGCTGTGATCAGTTGTGTGGTAACGAACAACGATGTTGCAGGCGCCCCATCGGTTTCGCTTCCCGCGGCAAGTGCAGCGGTCGTGCTGACACCCAATGTCACTGTTTCATTAAATATTTCTTCTGCACAACAGACCCAGGTCTGTCCCGGTTATCAAATCAGGTTCAACGCAACCTTAACGCCCGAGCTGTCGACTGCTGTGACTTACAACTGGCAAGTAAATGGTGTAACGGCAGGCGGAAATGAGGCCTCATTCAGTAGCTCGGCACTTGAGGATGGTGACGAAGTTACCTGCACAGTCAGTGTCAGCGGACCCTGTCTGGTGAATTCAAATTTAACTTCAAATGTGATTATTGTGGATTTGCTAAGTGCTGAACTTTGTGCTGTGCTGGTCCCCAGTGCATTTTCGCCGAACGGAGACGGTAGAAACGATACCTGGATGATTCCTGCTTTACTGGGATATCCGACCTGCATGGTAGATGTGTTTGGGAGGGATGGTCAGCTTGTATTTCATTCTTATGGATACAGTATTCCCTGGGATGGCACAAAAAAAGGCAAGCAGTTACCTGTCGGCGTCTACTATTATGTCATTGGCATCTCCCCTGGCCAAAAAAAACTCTCAGGCCACATTTCCATCATCAGATAAATTCAGTTACCCGATATCGGTCAGGTTAACTTTGAATATCGTGGTCTGGCTGTAAGTTTCCCCTGGTCTCAAAACTGTAGAGGGCAATTCAGGTAAATTGATCGCATTGGGATGGTGCTGAGTTTCGATGCAGAATCCTTCATAGGCGTTATAATCATTACCTTGTTTCGCATTTTTTACGTTGATGTATTTACCTGTGTAAAAATGGGCGATAGGTTCTGTAGTGTATACAGAAAGTGTAAGCCCGCTTTTGTCTTCAGATGTTTCTGAAGCCAGCGTCAATTCTCCATATTCCTTGTCCAGTACATAAGTCTGATCATAACCTTCCTCCGGATCCCAGTCGCGTCCGATAGCCTTAGCACCTAAAAAGTCATGAAAGGTACCTTCAACTGGAATAAGGTTACCGGTAACTACATAGTTATTGTCTTGCTCCAGATAATAGCTCGCAGGCATTCTATGGATATGGTTCTTTACGGAACCACCATCAGGGGCAAGATTAAAATACCCGTGATGAGTCAGATTGATCGCCGTTGCTTCATCTGTTGTGGCCTTATAATCCAGGATCAGTTCATTTTCGTCGGTAAGCTTAAATGTCAGCTGTACGGTAAGGTTACCAGGAAAGTTTTCCTCACCCGCAGGGCTTACATATTGTAAGGTAAGGCTGGGATCTATAGTAGATAGTACCTCCCATACTTTTTTATCAAAGCCACTGGCCCCGCCATGAAGACAGTCGGAACCATTATTTTGCGCAAGCTGATACGCAGTTTCGTCTAGTGTAAACTGACCATTTTTAATACGATTGGCATATCTGCCCACTACGACACCAAGATATGGATAGTTAGCCAGGTAATCATCACTTATATACTGATCAAAGTCATCAAACCCGAGTACAATGTCCTGCTTCTTCCCGTCTTTGTTGGTCACTATAAATTTGCTGATGATAGCACCATAATTATAAATTTTAACATAAGTACCTTGATTGTTGGTCAGTTCTACTGCCAGTACTTCTTTTCCATCTATAATTTTTCCGGTTTTGATTAGCTTCGTATTCATTTCTTTATAATAAATGTCTTAATTCTAAGATTGAACTTACAGGATTCGGTACATAATTGTATATTAGCCCGCTTAATATTCGAGCCACAATACTATCAATACTTTACCGAATCTAAAACATAAATCTGAAAATATATTACGATGAAAGCCGAACTGACCAAAGAATTCCTGGCGAAATACGGACAAGAGCCTGCAGCACATTATTTTACTCCCGGACGTGTAAACCTGATAGGTGAACACATTGATTATAATGGTGGATTGGTAATGCCTTGTTCGATAACTTTAGGAACGTGGCTGGCATTGGCTCCAAACACAGACAATGTGATCAGGTTCAAGAGCCTTAATTTTCCTGAAGTCGCTGAGATTGAACTACAGCCAAGCTATGTTAAGACAGGAAAAGACTGGTTTAATTATCCGCTTGGTGTATTTAATGAAATCCTTAAAGACCATAAAATACCAACAGGACTTGATCTGATCTTTACCGGTAATATCCCAATAGGATCAGGATTATCTTCTTCTGCATCTATTGAGATTGTAATGGCATATGCCCTGAATGACTACTTCAACCTTGGTTATGACAGACTTCAGCTGGTGCTGATGGCAAAAAGCGTGGAGAATAACTTTATCGGTTTGAATTCGGGCATTATGGACCAGTTTGCAGTGGCCTTTGGTGAAAAGGATAAGGCCCTTGTACTGAACTGTGATTCTTTGAAATATAAGGCTGTGGAGTGTAATCTTGGCGGGTATAATCTTGCAATCATCAACACAAATAAACCACGTAAGCTTGCTGAATCTAAATACAATGAGCGTGTGGCCGAATGTCAGACTGCTGTTGCAGAACTGAATAAGGAAATTAAGCTGAACAATCTTTGCGAGTTGACCGCAGAGAAATTTGCATTGCACAGTCACTTGATCAGTGATGGGACTGTATTGAAAAGAGCGACACATGTGATCAGGGAGAATGACAGGGTAAACCAGGCCGCAAAAGCACTGAACGAAGGTAATTTGGAAGAGTTCGGAAGGTTGATGTATGCTTCTCACCAGTCGTTGAAAGATCTTTATGAAGTCAGCGGAAATGAACTGGATGCTGTTGTAGAGTTTAGTAGCGATTACAATGATGTAATCGGTGCACGTATGACAGGTGCTGGTTTCGGGGGCTGCGCCATTGCGTTGTTAAAAAAAGGAAGTGAAGAAGACTTTACAAAAAAACTTACTGATTTTTATACGGCAAGGATTGGTTACGCACCTTCTATCTATGTAAGTGAAATCGGACCTGGAGCATCTGCAATTTAATCAATTGAAAAAGTTAAAGTTAGAAGAACTAAACCGTGTGGGTATCGAGGAATTCAAGAAATTGGAAAAACTCCCTGTCGTTGTCGTATTAGATAATGTGCGCAGCATGCACAATATAGGTTCCATATTCAGAACTGCAGACGGCTTTTCCATTTCTAAACTCGTGTTATGCGGTATAACTGCACAGCCTCCACATCGTGAAATAGAAAAGACAGCGCTTGGCGCCACACAATCTGTAGATTGGGTGCATTATCCTGATACCATTAGTGCCGTAAAGGAGCTTCGTGATGAGGGGTACAGCATAATCGCCATCGAACAGGCATCGGGCAGTATCATGCTCAATACTTATTTGCCAGAGACAAATGTAAAATATGCGCTTATCTTCGGCAATGAAGTTAATGGTGTTAGTGATGAAGTAATGGCACTTATCGATGAATGTATAGAAATACCTCAATTCGGCACCAAGCATTCCTTCAATATTGTAATTTCTGCAGGTATCGTTCTCTGGGATTTTTTTGCCAAACTGAGGTTATAGTAAATTAATAGGTGGTATGTTTCCGGCAAGTAAAAAAAAACCTTCTTTGAAGTAGCAATGACAAACATTGTTTTCTAAACCATGTTATTTGTGGTGATATGAGAATACTTTTACTATTTTTTCTGGCGTTGACAGTTTTGAGCTGCAATCACTTTGAGTTTAGCCCCAACCAATCTTTTGACCGCATTTCCCTCAAAGACGTCAATGTGAATAATCTCAGGAAGTTAGGCAATGGCATTGGTGATGATACCATAAAATTTGTACTCACCGGCGACTCACAAAGATCACGTGATGAAACTGTTGAGTTTTGCAAGGTTGTCAATGCCATTCCAAATATCGATTTTGTGATACTGGATGGCGATATTTCTGAATTTGGTGTACTTAAAGAAATGACCTGGATCTCCAGAACTCTAGAAGATCTGCGTCCACCCTATGTTGCTGTAATTGGCAATCATGATGAGACGGCCAGAGGTAAGGAAGTTTTCCTGAACATGTTTGGCGCACTGGATTATTCGTTTGTTTATGGTGGAATCAAGTTTATTTGCCACGACAGCAACAGTAGGGAATATAATTTCGACGGACAAGTGCCCAATATTCCATGGCTCAAAGAGGAGCTGAAGCCTGATGCTAATATTACGGGCTATGTTGCTGTTTCGCATGTCCCTGTTAATTCAGAAGATTTTGACAGTAAACTGGTTAAAGGCTATACTGAGGCTTTTGCTCAGACACCGGGCTTTCTTGCTTCGTTAAATGCACATACACACAATTACCAGCTTTTCTATCCAGACAAGTCAGGGATTCCCTACATCATTACCAGTGCGATGGGTAGCAGTGAATTTTTAGTAGTACAAATAGTTAATAATAAATTGAGTTTTGAGCGTGTATTTTTTTAGGTTTAAATTAATTTTCATACTGCTTGTTGCGGTGAATATCAGGGCAAATGCGCAGTCCCTCAAATTCTTAATTCCAGACGGTGCAGTGGCACAGTATGCAGGAAGTATAGGGTATTTCAGTGCCGGGGTCAGTTACGATCTTTTTCCAAACAAAAGGGGAAGCCTGGATGCTATGTATGGCTTCGTCCCGGGCAACAGAGGTGGTGTATTGCACATTGCAGCGGCAAAATTTACATATAGGCCCTGGAGTATAGGTGTTAAAGATTGGGCTAAGTTTTATCCTCTCAATCCGGGAGCCTTCATAAGTTATACATTTCACAAGGATCTGTCATTCAAATTCCCCAGCGGTCAGTACTCTCATGATTATTATTACTGGTCTGAAGCAATGCGCCCTCATCTGTCGGTTAGCAGTGAAGTTGAGGTCAATACAGATAAATTCATCAGAAATACTGGCATCAAAGCGATAGGATTTTATATTGAAGCCAATACTAACGATTACTACCTGATCAATTATCTGCAGAATACCTCTGCACTAAAGCTGAATGATATTTTCCTGCTGGGAATCGGAACCCGGGTAAAGTTCTAAAAGGAGCCATTACATAAAAAAGCACCGGTATAACCGGTGCTTTTCATTTGTGGATATTATTAAGTTTATGCGTAAGGAATGCCGTCTTTAGAAGGCAAACTACTGTGACCCATCAGGTACTGATCTACCTTGCGGGCGGCTTCTCTCCCTTCAGATATTGCCCAAACTACCAATGACTGGCCACGGCGCATATCGCCTGCAGCAAAAATCTTGGCAATATTGGTCTGGTACCTGCCTTCTTCTGCCTTAACGTTGCCCCTACTGTCCAGTTCAACGCCCAATTTTTCAATTAAGCCTTCCTTTTGAGGGTGCAGGAAACCCATCGCCAATAGTACCAGCTGACAAGGAAGATCGCGCTCGGAACCGGCTTTCTCCTTGAAATTTATTGGTCTGCCTACGGCATCAAATTCCCATTCTACATCAACCACCTTCACTGCTTTCAGATTGCCATTTTCATCTTTGATAAATTCTTTAGTGTTTACTCCCCAGCCTCTTTCGCAACCTTCTTCATGAGAAGAAGTTACTTTCAGCAACATCGGGTAAGTTGGCCATGGCATACTAGAATTGCGTGCAGTTCCGGGCATTGGCATAATCTCAAACTGAGTTACCGATTTAGCACCCTGACGATTTGAAGTACCGATACAATCAGATCCTGTATCACCACCTCCGATCACAATCACATCTTTACCTGTTGCCAGAATTGCTTCGTCTTCTACTTTAAAGTTCTTAACGCGTTTATTCTGTTGTTTCAAGAAGTCCATAGCAAAATGGACACCTTTCGCATCTCTGCCAGGCGCAGGGAGATCACGGGGAATGGTTGAACCACCTGCAAGTATGATCGAGTGATTATCCCTGAGCAAAGTATTTAACTCTACATTGACACCAACATTGGCATTGCATTTAAATACGATACCTTCTTTTTCCATCAGACTGACGCGACGTGTAACTACATCTTTCTGCAGTTTAAAATCAGGAATACCATAATTCAATAAACCACCTGGTGTATCATCACGCTCATAAACCACCACTTCATGGCCGGCTTTATTGAGTTGTGCCGCAGCCGCTAGCCCTGCAGGACCAGATCCGATCACCGCTACCTTTTTACCAGTGCGTAGTAATGGCGGTTCTGCTTTCATATAACCTTTGCTGTAAGCGATCTCAATGATATGTTTTTCAATTTCCTCGATGGATACCGGTGCTTTGTTGATACCCAATACACATGCAGACTCGCATGGCGCAGGGCAAATTCTACCCGTAAATTCAGGAAAATTATTGGTACTCAGCAATACAGTTGTGGCCAGTTGCCAGTCACCTTTATATACCGCCTCATTAAATTCCGGAATCACATTACCCAGAGGACAACCTGACTGGCAGAAAGGAACACCGCAATCCATACATCTGGCGGCCTCTTTATTTACTTCTTCTAATTCAAAAGCCTGTACAAATTCATTGTAATGCTTTAAACGCTCTTTAGCATCTTCTTTACCAGGAGCAGTTCTTTCATATTCTAAAAATCCAGTTACTTTTCCCATTCTATTATGCTCTGTTTGATTTAATATTTCTAGTCATTTGGTTTAGATCTTAAACTGTGGCTTTGGCTTTATTCAGTAATACCGCTTTGTATTCTTTAGGGAATATCTTAATGAAATGCGCAGATTGAGTGGCCCAGTCACTGATTAAAAATTTAGCTATGCTACTATCCGTCAATTGCACATGCATTTTCAACAGGTGGTTGATGCGCAGTTCATCCTGCTCATCCAGAGGATCAAGATCTACCATTTCCTTATTGCACTTACCTGCGAATTCGCCTTTAACATCGTAGATCCATGCCACACCGCCACTCATACCTGCTGCAAAGTTGCTTCCTGTATCGCCGATAACCAGTACTTCTCCCCCAGTCATATATTCACAGCCGTGATCTCCAAGACCTTCGACCACTGCCGTAGCACCTGAATTACGCACCGCAAAACGTTCACCAGCCTGTCCCCTAACAAAGAGTTCACCTGAAGTGGCACCATATAAGGCTACGTTACCAATAATGATGTTTTGTTCAGGAACATATTTTACATTGGTAAATGGATAGATAGACAGGCGAGCTCCGGATAAACCTTTACCTACATAATCGTTAGCCTCACCTTCCAGTTGCAATGAGATACCTTTAGTAGCAAAGGCACCAAAGCTCTGACCTGCCGAACCATTGAATTTAAAGTTAATGGTGTCCTGGGGTAATCCCTGGCTTTTATAAACCTTGGAAACCTCATTTGAAAGCATGGTACCGATAGCGCGGTTGGTATTCTTAACAGCAAACTCTGCGTAAACAGGTTCTTTAGACTTCAGTGCAGGTTCTGCAGCTTTAATTAGATCATGATCCAGGATTTCTGACAATCCATGATCCTGTTCTTCAGTTTGATATAAGCTTAGGCCATTATCTGGTGCTTTGTGTAATATTTTAGAGAAGTCAAGATCTTTTTGCTTCCAGTCTGCAGCATCTACAGCACGAACGCCCAATGCATCAGCCTGACCTACCATCTCTTCAATAGTTCTGAAGCCAAGCTCGGCCATGGTTTCTCTCAGCTCTTCAGCCAGGAAGTGGAATAAATTAACCACGTGATCAGCATCACCGGTAAATAATTTTCTCAGGTTAGGATCCTGGGTAGCTACACCAACGGGGCAGGTATTCAGATGACATTTACGCATCATAATACAGCCTGCGGTTACTAGCGCAGCGGTTGCCACTCCCCACTCTTCAGCACCCAGCAACGTTGCTATTGCGATGTCCCGGCCTGTTTTTAGCTGACCATCTGTTTGTAATACCACACGGCTTCTCAGTCTGTTTTTAACCAGCGTCTGGTGCGCTTCAGCTAATCCAAGTTCCCATGGCAACCCGGCGTGTTGGATAGAAGTAAGTGGTGAGGCACCTGTACCTCCGTCAAATCCTGATACCAGGATCACATCGGCATGTGCTTTAGCTACACCTGCCGCGATTGTGCCAACACCAGCTTTAGAAACCAGTTTTACATTGATCCGTGCCGCTCTGTTGGCATTTTTAAGATCAAAGATCAGCTGTGCCAAATCTTCGATAGAATAAATATCATGATGCGGTGGCGGCGAGATCAGACCTACACCAGGTGTTGCGTGACGAACCTTCGCGATCCAATCATCGACCTTATGCCCTGGTAACTGACCACCTTCACCGGGTTTAGCGCCCTGAGCCATTTTAATCTGCAATTCATCAGCATTGGTAAGGTAGTAACTGGTGACACCAAAACGTGCAGATGCGATCTGTTTAATAGATGAACGCATAGAATCGCCGTTTGGCAACAATTCGTACCTCAATTCATCCTCGCCACCTTCTCCTGTATTGCTTTTTCCGCCGATGCGGTTCATAGCAATAGCTAATGTAGAATGCGCCTCATGAGAGATGGAACCGAAAGACATAGCACCTGTAGCGAATCTCTTTAAGATTTTTTCTATAGGTTCTACTTCGCTTAACGGAACCGCAGGACGGTTGTATTTGAATTCGAACAAGCCCCTGATGGTATAAGCCTGGTTAGTTTGCTCATTGATCAGTTTAGAATATTGCTTATACGTATTATAATCTTTTTTGCGGGTTGCATTTTGCAGCAGGTGGATGGTTTGC
The DNA here is from genome assembly GCA_035264385.1 of Pedobacter sp. Taxonomy (GTDB): domain Bacteria; phylum Bacteroidota; class Bacteroidia; order Sphingobacteriales; family Sphingobacteriaceae; genus Pedobacter. The sequence goes on along the minus strand of DATFQH010000151.1, from coordinate 8,656 downwards.
GGATTGAACAAATGCTGCTCACCTTTACGTTTCCATTTGTAATTGCCGCCTGTTGGCAATATGGCATCCGGACGATTAGCTTGTTTAAAAATCCTGTTGTGCTTAATCAGGGTCTCCCTGGCGATTTCATCCAGTCCTAAACCACCGATCCTTGAAACGGCACCGGTAAAATAATTGTCCACTACATTTTTATTGATACCCAGAATTTCAAAAATCTGTGCACCATGATAAGACTGCAGGGTAGAGATTCCCATTTTAGAGAAAATCTTTAGCAATCCATTGTTGATCGCATATATATAGTTACTGATAAGTTTTTCTGGTTTCATCTCCAATTCTTTCTCGAAACCAACAATGGTTTCTAAAGCCAGATAAGGATTGACTGCTGTAGCACCAAAACCGATCAATGTAGCGAAATGGTGTACTTCCCAAACATCTCCGGCCTCTACAACAATACCAACAGCCCCCCTGTGACCTTTGCGGATCAAATGGTGATGAACGGCAGATACCGCAAGTAATGAAGGAATTGCAGCATGCTCAGAATCAAGTGCCCTGTCAGACAGGATAATCACCTGAAAACCGTCTTCAACTGCATCAACTGCATAGCGGCATAATCTGTCCAGTCCTTTAGCCAGTGAACCCGGTTTACCGTCGGCTCTGAAGTAAGTCTGTAAAGTCTTAGACTGGAAAACACCAGTATCTATACTTCTCAGTTTTTCCAATTCCACATTGGTCAAGACCGGATGCTTGATACCTACACAGTGACATTGCATTGCATTCTCTTCCAGTATATTACCATTATTACCCATGAAGCCGGCAAGACTCATGACTACCTTTTCCCGGATCGGGTCTATCGGTGGATTGGTTACCTGGGCAAACAGCTGCTTAAAATAAGATGACAGATGCTGAGGTTTCTGAGAAAGTACAGCTAATGGAATGTCTGTACCCATAGAACCAATCGCTTCCTTACCGTCCTGAGCCATTGGCTTCAGTAACAGATCTACATCTTCACGACTATAACCAAACACCTGCTGGTACCTGAAGATAGATTCTTGTGAAAGCCCGCTGAATACTACTCGTGGATTAGGAAGTTCTTCCAGTCTGATTTGGTATTTATTGATCCAGTCTCCATATGGTTTGTTACCGCATACTTGTTGTTTGATCTCAACATCACTAATGATTCTTCCCTGCTCCATATCCACCACAAACATTTTTCCAGGAGTAAGTCGACCTTTCTCGATGATCTTACTTTGATCAAGTGCTACAGCACCAGCCTCGGAAGCCATGATGACTATATCATCTTCAGTAATGGCATATCTTTGCGGACGAAGTCCGTTTCTATCTAAAGTAGCACCTATTATATTACCATCGGTAAATGAAACCGCTGCAGGCCCGTCCCATGGTTCCATTAACGTAGCGTGGAATTTATAAAACGCCTGCTTAAGCTCATCCATATCATCATTACCATCCCATGCTTCAGGAATCAGCATCATCAATACATGAGGCAAAGAACGGCCGGAGTGAAGCAATAACTCCACAACATTATCCAGACATCCTGAATCTGAATTGGTTTCATCAATTACCGGAAGTAAAATATCCAGTTCCTGAGGAGTGAAGTAAGATGAAGCGAAAGATTTAACACTGGCCCTAAACCAGTTTAAGTTCCCCTGTAATGTATTGATCTCACCATTGTGAGCAATATATCTAAACGGTTGCGCCAGTTTCCATGAAGGAAAGGTGTTGGTCGCAAAACGTGAATGGATCAAACCAAATGCAGAGACTACACGCTTATCGCTAAGTTCCGTAAAATACGTTCTAACCTGCAACGACGTTAATTGTCCTTTATATACGATTGTCCTTGAAGAGAAGGAAGCTATGTAAAAGCCTCCATTAATACCTTTAACCGTATTATTGATGGTTTTAGAAAGGTAATTTTTGAATACATAAAGTTTACGTTCGAAATCAGCACCTGCCGCAACAGCATGCGGACGCGAAATGAAGACCTGCTCCATTTCCGGTTCTACAGATAGCGCCATATCGCCAATACCATTAGTATTAGTCAGCACCCTCCTGAAGCCAAGCACTTCAAGGTTTAATTTCTCAGCAGCACGATAAATGATTTCCCTACATTCTTCTCTTGCCTTCACATCTTTGGGTAGGAAAAGCATCCCAACGCCGTAATCTCCGGATTCATTTAAACTGAATCCTATTTTAAGACACTCGTCATACAAGAATTCGTGAGGTATTTGAATCATAATACCAGCACCGTCACCTGTATTGATTTCAGCTCCGCAAGCCCCGCGGTGATCAAGATTTTCAAGAATGGTTATAGCGTCTGAGATGATTTGCTGCGACTTTCTTCCCTTAATGTGGGCAACAAATCCGATGCCGCATGCATCGTGCTCAAAACGCTGGTCATATAACCCTTGGTTATCTTGTGATTGTTCCATAAGTCCGTTTAAATATTTAGTTTGGTATAGTGTATTTATGACACTAAGATACGAATAAAAATCAATGATTTATAATATTGGTATATTTTTTGAAAAACATGCAGTAATTCGTAAAATATCAGGTACTTAATTATAAGATTAACAATTTACACTCATTTAAATTACAACATTTGCAATACCTCTATTTAGAATAATTTTGCATAAGAAAAGGGTTCTTTTTCACTCTTGAAAACGCGTCCAATAAATATTAAATATAAGATTTTTTTTTCTTTAGTCAACCTGTTTACGCTCAACATATTAAAGCATAAATGCTCGGAAACTTTAAATAAATCCAATTTTCTTTTTTGTACTCTGATGTCTTTTCCTACATTTGTGGCGGGCAAGTCTTTTACGATCAGCTCCCTTTGAACTCCCCCAGGCCGGGAACGGAGCAAGGGTAGAAGGTTGTAGCGATGCGATAAGAGGTGCTTGCCCTTTTTTTCTTTTCACATTAGAATTCTCTTCTGTGTGACATATTCAAGATTTTCCTAAAAGAATCCATCATAAATCCCTAATTTAGGGGCGCTATTAAATTGATAGCATACTCATTAACCAACTGCAAAATAAACAAACATGAAATTTTTCATTGACACAGCTAATCTTGATCAGATAAAAGAAGCGCAAGACCTTGGCGTTTTAGATGGTGTAACCACCAATCCAAGCCTGATGGCTAAAGAAGGTATTACAGGCGATGCTAACGTAATTGCACATTACAAAGCCATTTGCGATATCGTAGACGATAATGTGAGTGCTGAAGTAATCTCGACTACTTTTGCCGAAATGATCAAAGAAGGTGAAGCTCTTGCTGCTTTAAATCCTAAGATCGTTGTGAAAGTCCCTATGATTAAAGATGGTGTGAAAGCAATAAAATATTTGACTTCAAAAGGGATCAAAACCAATTGTACACTGATCTTTTCTTCGGGACAAGCATTACTTGCTGCTAAAGCTGGCGCTACCTATGTATCTCCGTTTCTGGGCCGTCTGGATGACATTTCTACTGATGGATTGCAATTAATTGAAGACATCAGACTGATCTTTGATAACTATGGTTATCCTACTCAAATATTGGCCGCTTCTATTCGCGGACCACTACATATCGTTGCCTGTGCTAAATTAGGCGCAGATGTGATTACAGCACCTTTATCGGCAATCACTGCCTTATTAAAACACCCCCTTACTGATAGTGGACTGGCTACATTTTTAGCTGACCACAAAAAAGCCGCAGGATTGTAAAATTAAATTTGATTCCTACTTCAAAGAAACCCCCGCTGCCTAATGCACCGGGGGTTTTCATTTGATATTATTTACGTTTCTAGCTATGCTTCTTTGAGGACTCAAGTTTTTTTATTCCTGCAGAACGTGTTTTGAATTCATTCCCGGCAAGCACCTGCTTTACCAGATCATAATCAATCTGCTCATCCGGCAAAATCTCTATACCCTTTACTCCTGCCCCGTTGGCAGCATCTACATCCCTCGGCTTATCTCCTATCATAACCGACAATGCCGGATCAACATCAAACATATCTATGGCATCCAGCAGCATTCCCGATAAAGGTTTCCTGCACTTACATTCTCCTGAAACGGTTGGATGATGCGGGCAATAATAAAACGCTGCTATATCAGCAGATTTGCTAACAAAGGCATTTCTCAGCATCTGGTGCATCACACCAAGTTCCTGCTCTGTATATCTTTTCAAAGCAATACCTCCCTGATTGGTGATTACAATTAACAAATACCCCTCATCGTATAGTTTTTTCAGTGGCGGAATCTGATATTCCAGTATTTTAAAATCTTCTACCCTGGTTATGTAATCGTATATTTCATGGTTCAATACCCCATCACGATCTAAGAAAATAGCTTTATTCATTATTCAAATATCAGAATTATAATGTTACTATAGCAAATGGTTGTTTATTTTGTTAAACAAACAGCTCGCACCCATGTTGTTAAATCAGGTAGTAAATTAATTTATATATTATGCCATACATTAAAAAAGATCCCTCGAACAGTACATCGGTTAACCTTTTCTTCGAAGATATCGGTTCAGGAAAACCTGTCCTCCTGATTCATGGCTGGCCTGTATCACACGAAATGTGGGAATATCAGGTAAATGCGCTTGTTGATGCCGGATATCGTTGCATAGCGTACGACAGGCGTGGTTTTGGACAATCCGATAAACCATGGGATGGTTACGATTACGATACACTTGCAGCCGACCTGCACCAAGTAATCACTACACTGGAATTAAACGAGTTAACGCTCGTAGGTTTTTCAATGGGCGGCGGCGAAGTCGTACGCTATTTGGGCAGATATGGATCATCCCGGATCTCCAAAGCGGTACTGGTCAGTTCAGTTGTGCCACTACTAATGAAAACAGAGCGTCATGAAGAAGGTGTCCCGAAAGAAATGTTCGATGAAATCGTAGCCAATATACATAAAGACAGACCTGCATTTTTAACAACATTCGGCAAACAGTTCTTCAGTGAAGGAGTGCTAAACAAACCGGTAAGCCAGGAAATCCAAAACTGGATGCATCAACTGGCTGTAGCAAGTAGTCCGCGTGCAACAGCCGTATGCGTCCGTTCTTTCTCTGAAACTGACTTCAGAACTGATCTTAGTACAATAACTATACCTGTGATGATCATTCATGGAGATGATGATAAAACAGTTCCGATCAAGGCAACCAGTGAAATAACTTCTTCACTCTTGCCCAATGCTGCGTATTATAGATTTGAAAATGCTCCGCACGGTTTATTCATCACCCATAAAGACGAACTGAATCAGTTGCTGATCAATTTCATTGGCTAAAATCATGTTTTAATATATTAACATGGTGTTAAACGAAGGCTAGTTGTAAATAATCAAGCTAACAATCAGTCGAGTATGCAATTTGTGTTTATATAATTTGCAGAATATGTATCGGACTCCTATATTTGCACCACTTTAAACGGAAACGCTTTGAGTAAAGTTCAGATCAGAACTTTGATTCCGTAGCTCAGCTGGTAGAGCATTACACTTTTAATGTAGTGGTCCTGGGTTCGAATCCCAGCGGGATCACCAAGAGAGATACTAATCAGTATCTCTCTTTTTTTTAAAAGCGATTAACTTCTTAACCATTCAAATATCTTAGATGCTTTTGTTAATCTTAACATAAGGTGATATTTTCTACATAACAACAATATGGAAGTTAGTAGAAATAAAGACTTTGAATTACCAGGAAATAAAAAAGGGCAAATCAGAAAAATCTGATTTGCCCTTCTGGACGGGATGCCCGGTTTAGAATCACATATTACGATCGTTAAATGTTAGTTCTTCTTGAAAGAAATTTCGACGGAAGTTGTATAACGAACATTTTTGATGACTTCAATTAATTCCCGGGCAATAACAAGATCTGATCCTGTCCAAATCTTAATTTCAAATTCTGTTTTCTCATTTGGATTATCGGCAGCAGCAAGTACCAGTGTTTTTGCAGAGACGTCGTATACAGAATGTTGAAGACCATGGCCTTCATAACTACTTACCGCCGTTCCGTCATAATTAAAAACGATATAGTCCTTTTCAGTAAAAGTATTTTTCACTTTCTTTTCGACTTCTATACCACCTTCAAATGATGTTTCTACCGATTCCTGGGCAATCCATTTACCTTCTAGACCGGTAACTTTTTCTCTTCTAGTGTCTATTCCGCTATTTTTTTTACAGCCGGCGACAAACAACACCAGCAAAAACGCAATTACGATTTTTTTCATATTCTTATAGTTAATAATTAAATAATGTGATAACGAACAGATTTATTTATCCGTAGGCTCTATGCTGCGGACTACCTGTTGACTGGAACTATTTATGGTTTGCAGCAAGGCGGCGTAGTCTTCCAGCAAGGAAATGTATTTTTGCATCCAATAGTGAGTGGACTCCTGGGACTGTTCTTTATTTATTGGGTGCTGGTCATTCTCATCTATTATGAGTTTTACTCCTGACCTTAAAAACTCGTCTTTGAATTCATCTGAGAAATCATAATTAATAACCTGGCCAATCATACAGATGATATCCATCTGTAACTTTTCTTGATTAAACCAATTGTACAGAGTTCTTCGATTGACATTCATGCGCCTTGACAATTCGCTAATATTAACGTTCTGCCTTCGAATAGCATGTTCCAGAATCTGACCAGCGCTAGATGAGTTCATAAATAAAACCTAAAAGTTTGTTTGCCGGGAAGTCACATTAAATTTAACTTTTCATATAGAATAAAAAGCCTTGTATATGCTCAAAAATTAGCTGTACATGTTCAATTATACAGAATAGACCATTATACCGCCCAGATCTCCGGACTCTGTAAACCAGTGCTTGATTATATACTTTAGTGGCCGTCTATCCGTTCTGGCCGTCAGGCGCAATTCTCCTTCACATCGGGTTAACCCAAATTTTGAATATTTTGATTTGATTTTCTCCATATCTTCAACCGTTCCAGGGAAGAAATCAAATAGACTAGATCCAATCATTTCAGCTTCAGGATATTCAATTTCTGAGATCCACAATTCAGAAACTTCCAAATAAATCAACTGTAAATCCAGCATCGCTACTGAAAAAGGTAACTGATTTATTAAAATCTTTTTTTGCTCCCTATCTTTAAAGGCATCCGAATTAGACGGCATTGAATCACTGTCAAATAAATATTTTTTATAACAAATCGCAAAATTCGTTGGATTGGAAAACCCAAGCATAGCTGCCATTTGCTTTTTGCTGCATTTTGTCTTATCCATATATTCTTCCGCAAATTCCATCTGAAGCCGGCGGTAATAGAGGTATGGACTTGTTTGAAATCTACTTTTGAAATCGCGCATTAATTTTGATGCCGAAATCCCATGCAACTCAACTAAATGCTCGATGGAAGGAAATTCTGATAAAATTTGCGATTTTATATAAGCTGCTACCTCATAGATCCTATTGTTTTCTTTAAGAATAGCACCTATCATTTTGGATTGGCTATTACCGAATGCAAGTTGATTTGGTTCTATAAATTCCTTTAAGTTGGTAATGTGGGCAAAAAAACCTAAAACTACTCCATTTTCGATGTCAGGAAAATAGGTAGATACAACCTTATGCTTTTCTCCTGAATGCAGGAAAATTTCAGATTCATAGTTTTGCGAATGACCATTAAGTACCCCTTTTATATATGGAGCATGTTGTTCATAAAGTGGTGTCAATAGGCTTTTAAAATTTACTATGCCGATAACTTCCTGGGAAGGTTTGCCGAACAGTTTAAAAAATTCCTGATTGGCGAATCTGCAGATTAATTCTTTATCCCAATAAGATAGAAGACTAACTCCTTCAGAATTCAGAAAACTCGAAAACTTACTGAATCTAGATCTCATTTTATAAATTTCTTCGTCAAACTTCCGTATCTATTAGCAATCTAATTGAAATTAATTTAACATCAAACACCAACGACTTTAAACTGATCATAATTTGGATTCGTACTGTGATAATCTGGAACTATCTCTTCCATTTTTCTAACAATTGCCTGATCATTAATAAATAAATCTACTGACAACAGTTCATTTATTACGTGTTGAATATGTAAATAAGGATATTGAATTACACTTGAAATTTTTATTTTTTCATTATGAGTTGGCACAACGAGTTCTGCCTGGTTGAGCAACTCTTCATACAACTTCTCTCCAGGCCTTAAACCGCTATAAGCTATTTTTATGTCCTGATGGGGCGTGAAGCCAGCCAACTTTATCATATTTAGAGCGAGATCGACAATTTTGACAGGTTCACCCATATCAAAAATAAAAATCTCACCACCTTTGCCCATTGCTGAGGCTTCTAATACAAGTTGCACTGCTTCCGGAATAGTCATAAAATACCTTGTGATCTCAGGGTGGGTTACTGTCACCGGTCCACCCTGCTTGATCTGGTTTTTGAAGCGAGGAACGACTGAACCATTGGATCCGAGTACGTTGCCAAATCTTGTGGTGACAAAGCGGGTATGTTGTAAATCATCAGTACAATGATTTTGCAGCGACTGAATATACATTTCTGCTATCCTTTTAGATGCACCCATTACATTTGTTGGCCTTACCGCTTTATCTGTCGAGATCATTACGAACTTATCAACCCTATATAACCGGGCAAGATCTGCAAGATTTTTTGTTCCTAAAATATTT
>DATFQH010000150.1:0-23361 GCA_035264385.1 Pedobacter sp. | reverse complement strand
TGACGACCCTGGGATCAACGACCTTCGGTCGCGTCAAAAAAGGAATCTGCTGGCCACTCTGTTTTTATCCCAGGGTGTACCAATGCTGGTCGCAGGTGATGAACTTGGCAGAACCCAACGTGGAAATAACAATGCCTACTGCCAGGACAACGAACTTTCCTGGTTAGATTGGGACGCGACCGATAGCGGGCTCCTGGATTTTACAAAAAAGTTAATTGAACTACGCTCAAGCAATCCTGTCTTCCGTCGCAGAAAATGGTTCAGGGGCGAACCTGTTAAAGGTACAAAGGTTCCCGATATTGCATGGTTTTTACCGGAGGGTTCAGAAATGGAAGAACACAACTGGACTGAAGACTTTGCTAAATCGCTTGCAGTTTTTCTGCAAGGTGAGGGAGCTGCCTTCTACGTCATTTTTAATGCACATTATCAACAGGTCATGTACAGGTTACCTGGGATCCGGTTTGGTCGCGTGTGGGAAAAGGTGATGGATACATCAATGAGCAGTGGCGCTGAATCTTTCAAGCATGAAAACGAAGTACTGATTGAAGGCCGCACAGTAATGGTCTTGAAAACAATGATTTAAATGCGTTATATGGATGTACACAGAAAGAATATAGGCATGAATTGTTATCTGAATAACTGGCAGCTGCGCGTTTGGGCACCAGATGCAATGCAGCTGCAGTTGAAACTGGAAACCAGCGACAGGGAATTTGATCTGAATCCAAAAGAGCATGGATACTGGGAGCTGAACGCTCCTACAATCTCTGACGGTGACCGGTATTGGCTGGTCGTAGATGGCAAACAATTGCCGGACCCTGCGACGGTTTCTCAACCTGACGGAGTACATGGGCCATCGCAGGCAATCGCTATGGACTTCCCGGACGAACCTGGCTGGAAGAATATTCCGCTCAGGGATTACATCTTTTATGAGCTGCACACCGGAACTTTTTCTGAAGGAGGAGATTTTGAAGGTATAGCGGAAAAACTCGATTATCTGCTGGAACTGGGGATTACAGCCATTGAGATTATGCCTGTTGCATCCTTCCCGGGTGAGCGGAATTGGGGCTATGACGGTGTCTTTCCTTTCGCCGTTCAAGCCTCCTACGGAGGGGCAATTGGCTTACAAGAGCTGGTCTGTTTGTGTCACAGAAAAGGACTTGCTGTGGTGCTGGATGTAGTGTACAATCACCTTGGTCCGGAAGGAAATTACCTATCGGATTTTGGTCCATATTTTACTGATAAATATCAAACACCATGGGGGAATGCGGTAAACTTTGACGATAGAAATGCCAATGGGGTAAGGGAATATTTTATAGAAAATGCCCTCATGTGGTTCCGGGATTTCCATGTGGATGCACTTCGTTTAGATGCTGTACATGCCATTAAAGACTTCAGCGCTATCCATATCCTGCAGGAGATCAGAAAATATACTGATCTATTGACCAGACATACTGGCAGAAATTATTATTTGATTGCTGAGTGTGACCTTAACGACCCCAGATACATTACTAGTCCTGACTTCAATGGACTGGGCATGCATGGGCAATGGGTGGACGAATTCCATCACGCCCTTAGGGTATCTGCCGGGGAACCTAAGCAGGGTTATTACAGCGACTTTAATGGCATAGCACATTTGGGTAAATCCTACCGCGACGCCTACGTATATACCGGCATGTATTCACAAGAGCGCAGGAACTACTTTGGCAGAAGTGCCAAGGGGCATGCCGGATCACAATTTGTGGTGTTTTCTCAGAATCATGACCAGGTAGGAAACCGGATGCTCGGGGAACGCAGTAGTGTACTGGTGAGTTTTGAGATGCAGAAATTGATGGCCGCTGCGGTCATCTTCTCTCCCTTTCTACCCATGCTGTTTATGGGAGAAGAATGGGGAGAGACCAACCCCTTTCTCTATTTTGTTGATCATACAGATAGCAAGCTGATAGAAATGGTACGTAAGGGAAGAAAAGAAGAATTTGCAGCCATGCAGACTTCAGGCCTAACACCTGACCCAAAGGACGAACACACATTCCACAGTTCCAAACTGAACTGGAGTCTTTCCGGGAAACAGAAACATGCTAGCCTCCTGACTTTTTATAAAAAGCTCATTGCATTAAGAAAAGAGCATCCTGCGCTCAAATCCGATGACCTCGATTCGGTCAGGCCACATATTTGTCAGGAGCAAAACTGCTTACTTATCGAACGCGGGGCAGCAGAAAGTAAAGAACTGCTGCTTTTCGCGATGAATTTCTCAAATTTGGTTCAGTGTATCCCCCTTCCTTCAAATATAGTCATCGATGAAAAAATAATCGACTCGTCTGATGCTCAGTGGCTCAGCCCTGAGTCATTCGAGGAAGCATCTGTTCAACCCACAGGAGACCTCTCCAACATAATCGTTCAACCTGAATCTTTTTTAGCCTATTCTGCTTTTTATGCTTAATCCCATCTCTACATACCGCGTTCAGTTTAATAAGGAATTTACGTTCAAGGATTTCCTGCCCGTTGTTTCCTATTTGCATGAATTGGGGATAAAGACAATTTACGCATCTCCGGTTTATAGAGCGGTGCCGGGCAGCACACATGGATATGATGTAACAGACCCAAACATGATCAATCCGGAAATCGGCACTTTAGAAGAACTTCGCAAACTTTCAGCCTTATTGAAATCTTACAATATGTTTTGGGTTCAGGACATCGTTCCTAATCATATGGGCTTTCATCGGGACAATTTGTGGCTGATGGATGTGCTGAAAAATGGTGAAGCCTCTCCATACCGTCAGTACTTTGATCTGCAGACAACTGATTTATCTAAAGAACCACTCATGGTTCCTTTTCTCGGGCGAGATCTGCCCACGGTAATCGCAAATTCTGAACTGAAAATTTCGACCCTGAACGGAGAAAAATATCTTAAATATTTTGATAGCTACTGGCCGGTAAATCAGACGTCTGAGACGGAAAAAAGAGAGACAATAACTGAGGTCGCCACCAGCCAATATTACCGTTTGTGTAGCTACAAGGAAACAAATGGCAACATCAATTACCGGCGGTTTTTCACAGTAAACAGTCTCATATGCATAAACATGCAAATTCAGCGGGTATTCGATGACTATCATCAGCTGACTAAATCTTTGTTGGAAGAAGGCATATTTCAGGGACTTCGGATCGATCATATTGACGGGCTAGCCGACCCCTCAACTTATCTTAACCAGTTGCGCGCGTTATGTGGTAGGGATACCTATATCGTAATAGAAAAGATATTGGAACCCGGAGAGCAACTACCACGGTCATGGCCGGTGCAGGGTACAACAGGCTATGATTACCTGGGGCTGGTCAATCAGCTATTTACCAACGAAAAAGCCGAGCGTAAATTCGACACATTTTATAAAGATCTCAGCAAAGTTCGCAAGCCGGTACAGGAGCAGATTTTTAAAAGAAAAAGAGCATTCCTCATGCAATATATGCAAGGTGAGCTGGATAACCTTTGCCGGTTAATGGACGAATTAAAGCTAACAGAAAAGATTCTGGAACCAGGTTCATCCGAATCAGCGCCGAGCAGTGTTCCGGTTTTCAGGGAGCTCATAGGTGAGCTTTTGGTGCGTTTGCCTGTTTACCGCCTTTACAGCAACCACTACCCTTTATCAGCTCAAGATTTTGAGGTACTAGATACTATTTTCAGTGACCTTGAGGCAGATAAAAAATATCCTGCAGCGCTACCAGCTTTCAGAGATATTGTAATCGGACGCCGTGCTGGCCAAGGCAATAATGAACCAGCCATTATATTTTTCAGAAGATTGATGCAGTTTACCGGGCCATTGATGGCTAAAGGTGTAGAAGATACCCTGATGTATACCTATAACAGGTTTATCGGTAATAATGAGGTCGGCGATTCGCCCGGGCTGTTCGGCATTTCTACCGATGAATTTCATGATCAGATTTCGGTTCGGGCAAAATACTGGCCATACGCCCTGAATGCAAGTGCTACCCACGACACAAAGCGCGGTGAAGATGCACGCAACAGACTTGCTGTGCTCACAGATCTGGGTTCCGAATGGCCTAAACACGTCAGTGATTGGACAGAAATGAACAAAGGAATCAAATCTGCCGGCGCACCGGATGCCAATGATGAGTATTTCATTTACCAAACGTTAATAGCAACCTGTCCTGAACAAGGTATATCTGAGGAAAATTATGAGCAGCGGCTGTTGGAATATATAGAAAAGGCACTCCGTGAATCCAAACGTAACACCACATGGGATGAACCTGATCTGGATTATGAAGGTCGCACGAAGGATTTTATTCAACACCTGCTTGATCCTTCACGACAATTCTGGTTACAGTTTAGCAAATTATTGGAAAAGGTATCGGAATTTGGAAAACTAACTTCCATATCTGCGTTAGTATTAAAGCACACCCTTCCAGGCATACCTGACACGTACCAGGGCACAGAACTTTGGGATCTTAGTATGGTAGATCCCGATAACCGCAGACCAGTTGATTACCAGTTCTTAAGCGAGTCTTTGAGCCGATTTTCAGATTCGGACCCCTACCTTTGTAAAGACATGTTTGCAGTTCCGCACGAAACAGACTTCAAAATTCGCCTGCTCCGGATTTTACTTCAGCTTAGAAACCAGTATACAGACCTTTTCTCATTTGGGAACTATACACCGTTGAAGGTGAAAGGAAAATATGCCGCAAATGTGATTGCATTTGCCAGACAATATAAGGGTGAGTGGTTGCTGGTAGTGGCTACTTTAAACTTAGCAAGCCTGGTTGCCTCGCCTTCATTATGGCAAGATTTGGATTGGGAGGATACACAACTTGTATTGCCGGGGCAGCTCGCAGGAATTATTACCGACTACAAAAACGAGGTTACAGGTACGTCTTTAACACATCAGGCAATTGATCCCGAGGGCAAAGGGATATTGCAGGTCTCTACGCTGTTTAAGGGCCTACCCCTCTCTGTGCTAACAGTTTCTTTACGAGAAAAAAGCAGAGGAGCAGGAATTCTGATGCCTGTCTCTTCTTTGCCTTCTGTCTATGGAATTGGCGATTTTGGCTCTTCTGCCAACACTTTTTTGTCTTTTTTAAACGAAGCTGGATTAAAATACTGGCAAGTTCTGCCGATGAATCCCTTATCTGCAGATCAGGCGTATTCGCCTTATAGTTCGACATCTGTAATGGCCGGTAATGTTTTATTGATCAGTCCTGAAAAACTCGCCGAATCAGGTTTATTTTACAGCTCTGAACTTAAAAGCTATCAGCGAAAGATCAGACGCCAGATTAACTTTCCCAAAGTCACTGACCTTAAAATAAGGTTTCTCGAAAAGGCTTATAAGAACTGGAAATTGAGAGTGTCTGATATTTCCCAGGAAGAATTTGAGCAATTCTGCGAAGCCGAATCTGGCTGGCTGTATGATTACGCACTATTTGTCCTTATCACTTGCCTACAAGGCAACAGGCCGTGGTTTCAATGGCCACAAAAGCTGAAAGTACGGGACCGGAATGCCTTGAACGCAATCAGGGAGCAACACGCGCTCAGGCTTGAAATGATCCGTTGGCAGCAATTTATATTTTTCAGACAATGGAAAGCTGTAAAATGGCATGCAAATAATTTGGGTATAGAAATCATAGGAGACCTTCCCTTTTATACTGCTCATAACTCAGCAGATGTCTGGACACAGCCCAAATTATTCGCCCTATATTCTAATGGGCAGGTCAAAGGCGTTGCCGGAGTTCCACCGGACTATTTCAACGAAGATGGACAACTTTGGGGAATGCCTGTGTACAACTGGAAAGTAATGAACCGTAGCCGTTATCAATGGTGGGCGGCGCGTATCGCAATGAATCTTACTAGTTATGACAGAATCAGACTGGACCATTTCCGTGCGTTTTCTGAATATTGGGAAGTATCAGGGAATAGCGAGAATGCAAAATCGGGTGAATGGAAACCAGGTCCGGGCGTAGAATTTTTCAAAGTACTGCAATCTTCAATAGGCAAACTTCCTCTGATCGCTGAAGATCTTGGCGAGATCAGTCAGGATGTATATCAACTACGCGATGAGTTCGGCTTACCGGGTATGAAAGTACTGCAGTTTGCCTTTGGCGAAGATGTCGCCAGTTCAATGCATGCTCCCCATAATTTTGACAACACTAATTGTATCGTATATACCGGAACCCATGACAACAATACCACAAGGGGCTGGTATGAGGATGAAGCCGATCAGGATACCAAAGTCCGAATGGGAATGTACGCAGGCCTTAAGATCACCAGGCACAACGTCACTACACAAATGATCCGTTTGGCGCTCGCTTCAACAGCAGCCATCGCGATCATTCCCGTTCAGGACCTGCTGAATAAACCCGCAAAGGGACGTATGAATACTCCAGCTTCAGTAACCGGCAACTGGAGCTGGAGGCTGAAGCCTCAGGAATTGACGCCACACTTAAAAGAAAAGATAAGCGCCTGGCTGAATATGTACGGAAGATAGTTAAGATTTCATTACAATGCAGGGTTCAACTATAACGACGAGAGAATTACTTTGACATTTTTGTTGGCCGCCTCTTTGCAAAGTTCTGCATTGAAAGTCCGAAAGGCTGTTCTGGCATGGTCGCAAAGCTCCCTGTATCTGTTACGAAACTCATTTCCTATCGTATTTACATTTAAAATGTACCCCGTCTCTGGTTGCCTTTCCATCCTCGACAATACCTCAACAGTACAGTAATATTGTCCTTTGAGTTTAGTTAATAAGGAATTTCGCAAGTTTTCTCCCTGTCCGTAATGTTGGGGAAAAGTGAACATGTTATTGTTGATCAGGATGTCGACACCGCGAAACTGCCGGTCGATTACGTCTAAAATGATCTTGATATCTTCGAGACTGGAAGGGTCAGCAACCATTCCATAATAACGAGGACAAGAGTTAAATGAACTCAATTTGTTTAAGACCTGATCGACTTCAAGCTGGTTCTCACCGAGTATGAAAAGCTTTGCACCCATTTGTGCTAAGGTGAGGGTAATCTTTTGACCTGTGGCATTTGAGCCACCGGCTATCAAGATCGTTTTCCCGGAAATGCCTTCCGGTAGCTTCGCCAGTAAATTCTTCATTAGTATGATTATATATTTGGTTTTAAATGCAGCAAGGCCTATTCTCGTAATCGTTATGAACTAATTTGATAATTGAAGTTTGGCGTAGTCATAAGCGGCTTAATTAATTTCGGCTGATCAAATAACAAAAAAAATTAAGACAGTGTTTAGACAACTAGTACGGGATTTTTATTTATTTATCCCTACATTTTGCGTTAAATACGTGTTTAGTTATACTTTGATGCAGGTATTCACCTTTTTCGAATGCTGAACTCCTAGTCTAAACTGATAGTGTTCAGGTAGTATTCCATAGGTGTCTCTGTACTAAATTTAGCTCCGGATAGTTATTAGCCTCACTAACGGGATAAGCCATCCAACTTATCCCTGAATTTTTTTTTAAAATACCACCGGAACTTTGCCTTCAGCAATCCTGCACAAATCAGCTATGGTAAAATGCTTGTTGGTTCGGTAAGCTTCGCAGCATGGCAACATTGGTTTCCAAAAAGGATTTTGGCTAAGAAATGAAGTGTTATCACCTTCCAGCAAACCAACAAACACCTCGGTAACAATTCGCGCGCCAACACTCCCCAGCTTCAATCCCATTTGTTCAACCTCCGCTTCCTTGAGAATATAAAACCAAAGTGGAGTGCTGTTTTCAAAATTCACCTTATAATGTTTTAAATCGTCAAACACATCGGTGCCCAGAGGTTGCATACGCATAGCATGGGCTACACGCTGTCCTGAAGGCAAGCTAAATGTCAAGCCTCTTAGTAAGTTACGCGAAGCTAAAGAAATGACATCGGCAGAAGCAAAACCAGGCAACTGGAACAATGGTGACGACAGTTTAGTATCAATTAGCTTATTGGGCCTCATACTTCCATCCCCAAGATTAAAGAATGTATGCCAATCAATAAACCTTCTGTCTGCCCTTTTTCCGCCTCTGAGGTCGTTCGGATCTCCATGCAGGGGATCTGCGGAAAAATCAAAAATATCCGCAAAGAATGGAGAAGGATTAGGTTGGTTTGCCGTTCCAAAATTCGCACGATAAGAGGGACGAATTTGACTATGGCCAAAACGGTATGCAGCGACAGAAAACTCGACCGGAATAAAAGGCTGGTTGTTCCAGCCATAAAATTTACGACCATTGTTCAGTACATCATCCACTACATCCTCTCCGCAGAGCAGAGGTAAAAACTCATGGAGCATAATCCATTGGTAGTGCCAGCGAACCAATTCCTGAGCCTCATTGAAAACAATTGCCGGCGCCTTTGTAGGATATTTTATTCTTATAGCATCCACCAGAATATTATGAAAACGTAAAAAAAGCACTTGCAGCTGCGATACAATCAAATTTTCATCATTGCGTGGATCTCCTATAAGTGCTGTGTTTTGAGTGTTGCGGGGAACATCACACTTATCAATTGCATCTTTTCCCTGTGTACCTAAAGGATATATTAGCATCTTTATGCCCATGCCGTCCGACTGATCATATAGGTGTGGTGAAGCACCCGGTCCGCTTCCGTAGACGTTATCTAGCGAAAGACTTGGAGTACGAAAATTTTCAATGAATTCCGGATCAATCTGACGCTCCAGGCTTGAAGTAGGGTCAAACGTGATGTCATGATCGATAAACTGGCCCAGAAATGTCATCCCGGCACCCATTATCGGTGAATTTGGATTGTTTATCTGCAATGTCGGATTAGTGATCAAATCGATTGGATCCTGTGTAAGGTCGTCCTTTGCGTCCATGATCCCACCCTTTTTGCCGATATCTGTAAGTGCTTCCCTTACCTTCTTTGTATCTTGTGCAAATGAAGGTAAAGAAGGAAAGATTCTGCCGAATTTACCTTTGTCGTAAAAACGGGAAGTAAAAGGAACAATATCCTGATACAATGCGCCATGTCTGCTCATAATTTTTATATTGGTGTATATAAATATAAAACTTTATAGGCAGTTAACAAATTGTTATTGAGACAAATACATTAAAAAGCCGCGCTTGACTGAAACGAATCCATCTCCGTCGGCGGGTCGCTGTCGTATCTTCTGTGCAGCAAGCCCGCTGACGTTTTTTTTACGAGCTGTTTAGCAAAAAAGGCAGCAGAGTTGGAAGGTTGAATCAATTGGGTAAAAAACAGCAGAAGACGGTACAAGAATATGCTAAATAATGACAAACAGCTACAGCACACGAAAACCGTTGAACGGTTAGTTTTCAGCAGTTTTAGTATGATTTATTAATGGTTATTTGGGGTTGTTTTCCGTTCTTACTTGCCGATACAGAATATAGATAGTTTTTAAAACCAATGACTTATCATGGCTGAGGTACAAATTTGCACCAATATCTTCAAAGAAATTAACAGAATGATTTTTTGCTTTTCGGAAACCAATTTTAGACATATTATTTACCGGATATGACACTAAAATGACAAACTGGAAGACTCTAGAATTGTGTCAAGATACATATTTAAATGAAGACAGCCTCGTCTGCTCGCTGAAAATAGAAGCCGGCCTTGGCTCAGCGAAACTGCGGACCTCAGCAAGCAACTATGTAAAAAACTTGAATATCTCAGTCAGCTCCGAAAATATATCACTTAGGCCATAAAATGTTGTAGGTTCTGTTTTTCTTGGTTTCTTCCATAGTATTGATTTAATTCAGGTATAGAAATCGTACTTTCATCCCCAGAAATATGAACTGTATCATCACCCTCATTCACGGCACGTTCGCACCAAATGCGCCCTGGACATTGGAGGGATCTGATTTTTGCAAAAAACTGAGGAGCTCAATCGATGGAACAGTAAGTTACCATAGGTTCGTCTGGCGTGGTCAAAACTCGCATAAGTGCAGGATAGAATCCGCTGAGCTATTAGTGCAAACTCTCAAAGGGCAGATAATTAATCATCCAGATACACGTAAGATCATTATTGCTCACAGTCATGGTGTTAACATCGCGTTATACGCCTTGGGGAAACTCCAAGAATACAGGGATCAGTTTGAAGTTGTGACGCTTTCGACTCCTTTTTTGAATGCGGAAAAAAGAGAAATCTCTAGAAACATGTCGACATATGTATATGCGCTTACAATTTTCATAGGGCTCTCATTAACTTATATTTTGCTTGGTACGACAGCCGTTATCTGGAATCACTTCGCGCCAATGGACAAAACGCACCCGCCTTCAGCTTATTTTGATTTAGTCATCTTATCTGTCCCATTGTTATGTCTACTATCCACAAGGTGGCTTATAAAGCAAGTTGAGAATAGCCTGAGAGGTCTGCCGGAAGAGATGGATGTTCTGTTGAAAAATGTAAGTCTGGATCATGCAAGGGACACCAAAATGTTGGTGGTCATCGACCACAACGACGAGATCAAAATGTTTTTCAGCCTTTTTTCTAGAGTATGGGAGTTTCTGATGTTTTCACACAGCAAAGTAGTTACTCTTCTCCGAAAGCTAATGCCTCTGAGTGCAGCCAGCTTTGGGTTAATGTGTCTCATCTACCTAGCGAGCGGTAACGAAACAAATTGGCTTGGGAGTAAAATCACTAACGGATTGGGCATTTTTATAGGGGCCACATTTGGTCTGGCTTTTTGCATTCCATTTTTAAGCAGTGGAATATATTGGCTATTCAACCTCATTAAAAGTAATCCTATGATCCTTGGTTGGGAACCGCTAAATCACAAGATGCTGATCAAAACCAGCCCTGCAAACACACCCTTTAATTATTCCAACATCAACATTATCCAGCATGCCTTCAAACGGAAGGGCCTAGCTGGTCTTAAACACAGTACTTATATTAATGATCAGGTGATTGAGGGTATAGCCAAATGGATTAGAATCAAAGGTCACCCTGAATCGCATGATTGCCCGCCAACTGAGTAATTACAAAATTAAAGTAGAAAGACACGTTGTAATTCTTTTGATTCTAACTTATCGTTATTCTTCCTCTTTTCCTCTTTCTTATCCTTCATGTTGATCAGAGCTTGTTTTGCCTTATATTCACAATCTGTACTAAAAATTAGAGATGGAAAAGAAAAGATGAATAATTGAAACGAGTACTTTGCTCCCAAATATGGTTGTTAGTTAAGCGAAAAAGGGTCAGTTTAAATCCGGAATGAGCGGTCATTTTAGCTAAAATACCCATTTTTGGCCGTAAATAATCGGTTTATGCCAGGTTCATAGTTATTTTCAAGCGTAATTATTGGTAGATTTATAAAAACCTGACGTAGCTTTCAATTATGGTAGTGCCAAATTCTAAACCAGACAATCTCGCCGATCTTGTATTTAACAAATTAAAACCGGAAGTTACCGGTGGCATTAAACCGAATAAAACCGTGCTCCGTTCGCTGATGGAGATCATGTTTTACGCGAGTTTAAAAACTGAGGAAGGTCAGTTGCTGAATGTCACAGTCACATTAATAGACCACGAACTTAGCTATCCCCTTAAAAAGAAAAGCTCAGATGCCTGGAATTTTGTAAAACTGGAAAACCGTCAACCCTTCCAAGTAAAAACTCTGGTTAAACTTGCAAAAGCTGCTGATCCATGGAGTGGTTCAATTGCCGTTTATTATGATTCGGACGAACAGTTATGGATCAATGGGATGATTGACCAAACCGTTCATAACCAAAGTTATCTCAACTATGAAACAGACCGAAGGCCGCTGCAACCGGGAATCTTACAAGTTTCTATTATCGGTATTGGTGCCCTCAGTGTCTTCTCTGGTTATGAAGAAATTGGCACTCTGAAACAAGATAACCTAATTAAAGGATATGTGGATGTCCTTGATAGGGGGCCAGTCTCAGCCAGTTTGAAGTCCAGGACTACCAAACTTAAAACAGAACTTACGAAATACGTTAGAAGTATTGACGCCGAAAAGTCGATTAAACTTGACACAATGGTTAAAACCTGCGTCAAGATGGTATTCTCAAGAATTCTCATCCAAATCCAAAAATATCATCATGGAGGGTCGATTTTGTTTACGTCAGGATCTAGAAACCTTGACATAAAATATAAAATTAGTTATGACCGACTGCACAGGGCAATGTTAAACTACTTAAAAAATAAGATAGACGAACGGGTGTACAACTTTGAATTATTAGACGAGCCAAATATGGAACCACAAACAATAGAGCAATATAAGCGTCAGGTGGAAATCCATAGCCAGAAAATTAAGGCAAATAACGAACTCAAGGGAACGATCCGTTTTATCGCGTCACAAAGCTGTGTTGACGGATTGGTCTTGATCGATGATCACCTTTGCATCAAGGGATTTGGTACAGTTATCAAAAAAATTATGCTGCCTGATCGGGTCTGGCAATGCTCAAATGTGTATGCAAACGAAGATGATTTCGAGGATAGCGATCCTGAGAATCATGGCACACGGCATCGTTCAATTTTTTCACATTGCTGGAATACTCCTGGAAGCCTGGGATTTGTAGTTTCACAGGATGGGGATGTCAGAGCCATCCTGAGGATCGGAGACAAACTCATTATGTGGGAAAACATTAAAGCAAAACAGACCCGTGACAGCCAAAACGTAGATCATGGCACCATAAATTCTGAAAGGAAAAGCCGCTCAGTCTAAAAATTTGTTAGACTAAGGCAAAATGCTAATATATGCAGTAGTAAAGCTAATTCTAAACAAATGTCTTAACCCTGGACAAAAAATGCTATCACCTTTTAATCTCGCTGAACTCCAGAGTGCCTGTCTTCGGAACAGCATTGTCTGCAAATAACGTCCAGGAAAATTCATTTTCTGGATCTCTTGAATATTCATTGATCAGGATTGATTTTAGTTTCTTGCGAACGCCTGGCAAAATGGGCTCGTACCTGGCCGGTCCATATTGTGTTGGTTTAGCGATGTGACCCTGGTAATATCGGCCTGAATCGGGTTCCACTAAGTCTCTGACCGTATTATTGATTTGTATATCTTCAGTACCTTGATTATTCAGATCATAAGCATTTCCCTTAATACATCTTTTAGGGAGCGTCAAAACTACATTTACGTATTTTGCATAAATCCTGCCGGAATTAACTGCATAGACATCCAGCAGATAAAAATAAGGCTCCTTATCATTTAACTCTTGCTTTCCATCAGATCCCTGTCGATAATTTGCAAGCCTGGTAATTTCAAAATCCAGCATCACATCAGCATCCTTCTGCCTGCCCATGATGTCCCTGATTTCATGGTCAAACAGTGGCTCAACCATGAAATTATGCCGCCGATAATATCGTTTGTCTTCAGCCTGATGAGCCGTATCACCTTTTGGAACCTCCAATATATAAACCACAGCATCCCCATCAATTACTGCGACGTGAATTTTCAAACCATGTATTCTGGGTCTGATCTTCGCGTTAAGTACCTGCTCAATCCATTCTTTGGAAACTAATTTACGGTCTAACGGATCAATCTTGCCAGGCAAATGTCTATTCATTTGGTCTTCGCCTATCCCGTAAATAATTATCCCTCCATTGGAGTTGGCTAATGCAGAGACATCCTTAGTCATCTCCATTACTTTCTTATCATCCTTCTGTAATCCAGCAGAAGCTTTATATTCCAGTTCAGGGTTTTCTTCAACTTGATCATTGATCAATTGATCAAGATAGGCTTTGTCAAACATGGTTGAATTGATGAAAGGTGAAAAGCAGACTTAAAGGTTTTCTAAAGATCGGAATATCCTTGAATAATCTTCCATTATCATTGATCGTCTTGCAAAGCCATCTAGCTTGTGGTTTCCTGATCCCAGAAACAAAGAGATTTAAACTGTCCCCCTTGTTCCCAAACCATGTACTTTTGTGCCCGGCGAAGAAAATTCCCATCTTTCTCGGCAGCTAAAGAAGTGCGTTTAAAAACTTCCACAAACCAGACCAAACAAAACCCTTCTTTTTTTGCAGGCTGAACAATCTTTTCCGCAAGGATACAGGTGAGTTGCTGGGTATCAGAAGATTGATACTCATTGTTGCTAATTGCGAAACCAACTGTTTCAGCTTCATTCGTTTTGAGCCTCTTGCCACGGAGCTGGTTAATACCAGTAAGTTTTCGAACCATTTTCGTAGGTAAATAATAGTCAATCTCCTTATTTTTGTCAGACTTCACTCCTCTTATTGTAGCGTGATGAATGGTAACTTCCTTGTCATTAATCACTAGCCGGGTATCCGCTCCTTCTTCCTTAACAAATTTACTGGCCACAACATCACTGGGATTCTGATAAAAAGTACCACTTGTACCTGCAACCAGATCCGTTAAACGCCGGGCAAAATGCAGTTTTTTAGGGCTATCAGTTAATATTTCCGCGATCAGCTGTAGCTCATCTGATCTAATGAGTACCATATTTGCAGTTAGCCTTCCGTAAACGCTCCCGCTTTTCTCTTCCAGGGTTAATTCGTTGTGAAGGTGATACCACGCTTTCCCATCTCTGCCCGTATGAGTCAGCCATTTAGGGATTTCCAAACGAAATTCACCATTGATCTCTTTTGCGATATTTTTAGCCAACTGCCTTCCCTCCCCCGGGACGGTATTGACCAGGTTCTCCGAAATCTGCCAGCCAGGTTCAACAACATCATCGTAATTACCTAGAATATCACCATTATGCATAATGCCTTCGGAAGGATTGGGCAAATTACAAAGTGAGGTAAAGGTGCTTACAAATTTCTTGCCTCCGCTAAGTTTGAGGTACCTGGAGAGGTATGCCTGCAGATAATAAACAGATTGCCAAACATACTTTTCCGCAAAATGCATCACCAGCCCCTGCTCACCACCAGATGGCAAAAAACTTAGGCTTCCCTCCTTTTCCTTGAAACCAAACTGATTCCGAATATATGCGATCGCTGCACTCTGGGCGAAAAGATATGGCTTAAGGTCCTCCAAGGAATGCTGCTCGGCATACTGTTTAAGGAACCAGGCCGGCGAACCTTCAGATTTATCCACTTCCTGCCATTCGGACACTACAGGAAAAAATTTTGTGTAGGCCTTCTTGATGACATACCAGGTGAGGTCTGAAGACAAGGGGTAGAATTCCTCGCCCCTTTTAGCCAGCACATCCTTTGCCAGGGGAATAAATTGAATTGCCGAGGAATGGCAGGGTCTCGCCATGGATGCCCTCTCTCTGCTGATCAATTTTAGTTCCAATGCCTTTTCCACAATTGCCCTGAACCCCAGCAGGATCATGCTACTGTGCTTCTCAGGTTCAAAAAATATATGGTCAATTACCCAATTCGCAAGATCCCTGATCTCGTCCACCTTGGTCATTTTATGGGATAGTCCCAAGTTAACAGCGGCCAGGTCTTCAATGATCTGTGTGTCAGGCTGATCGGTCATTAAGGTTAGCAGCTTAATCCATTCCCCCACATTCAAATTTGCCCAGTTCAACAGTGATGACCGGATTTCTTCCCTGAATGGACGGCTGGGTGAGGACAGGCACCAGGCGTAAATCAAAGGCTCCTCATCAAAAAGATCAAAGGGATAAAGTGAAGTGTCAAAACCAGATACCGAATAAATCGCTAGTTCCAGACCAGGGGTCGGCTCATTCCGCCGGGATCGCCGATCTGCCCACAAGAATTCATCCCGTGGGTAAACAGAAGGAATTGACAAGATTTTCTGATGAAACCACAAGGCATTAAAATAGCCGCGCAGTTTAGTTGCTGGTCTAATAAGCCGGAGGTAAAGATGCTGATGATGCCACTGGCCGAGCTCAAACCAATGGTTGACCAATGGTTCAAACCTTTTACACAGTGAATCATCTGCTACCGCAAGCACATCCATTTGAAGGCCGACAATCGAGCTTTCCTGAAATCCCTTAGCTAAAAACCCATTCTCCCCTATCAATTTACCTGTTTTTAGAAATACTCTTTTAAGGATGTTTTCTACAATCGTTTCATTAGGAAAGATAGAATCCATATCACTCAACCTGGGTTTGAGGGGTCTGACCATGCCTGTGAAAGCAATCTCCGGAATATGATCCAGCTTACCCTCGACAATTCGCTTAAATATATCTTCAGAAATGACGTGTTCAATAATTGACCGGTAGCTAACGCTGTACTTTACGATCCTGGAGCTAAAGATGTCGTCTGAGATCGAATAATTACAAGTAAGTACTGCCCGCTGAGACAAAAAGTCCAGCAACCTCTCCAGTTCTGTATAATTCAGGGATGGAACATTACCAACGAGTTTTTGAAGGAGATCTGCCCGTTCTAGTTCGTTCTTTACGTAAAATTCAGGTGCAATGATCCTGAGGGCCTCTAAAACCGGTGTGGAATGGCTCGAGCTGGATCTGGAAAGCTGCTTTTTAAATTCAAATTCCAAACTTTCGATCTTAGTTGCTAACAGGGAGCGCAGGTCAGTGATGATATCTACTTTCTTTGCCAGATCCTGTCCCCTATAGAGTTCACAAAAAAGCTTCAAAGCGTAGAGGTTTTCGATCCGGTTCATCACCACTCCACTGACACCTTGGATTTTAAAATGATTGAAATAATCCTCAGTGAGATCATCGATGGGTACATCAAGTCCTTCCGGTAAGTCTATCAAGCCAACCGGTGTTTTTTCAGCAATGCGGTCATGGTCACGGAAATAGTTCCTTGCAGAGAACATAAACCTAAGGGTCGGGTATTTCTGAACGAATTCCCGGCTATCATAGATCCTGTCATACCAGTGTGACCAGTTGCTAACATCTTCTTCCAGTCCATCAACGCTGATCAGCGTCACAGGCAAACTTATCTTGACCACTTCGCCAAGCGCACGTCTTCGTATTTCTACAAATGTCAGGGCTTCCAAAGCAGTAAATATTTCATCGGCATTTCTGCCCGGGTATTCCAGCGCGGCACCCAGAATATTGGTCCAGCTATCGCAAGGGGTTCCTTGGGCAGGTAAAATTAAAGCCGGTAAACCAGCTTGTAAGTGGCGTGAAGTACAGTGCGCCAGGCCTTGGGTTTTTCCTCCACCAGCATCACCAAAAAAAACTTTCACCTTCCAGGTAAAATTCTCAGCCAATGCACCGATATATTCAAAATAATGGGTCTGATGAAGTTTTTCGATCAGCCTTGATAACCGGGAAACTAATGGCCGCTGAATGTTCGTCGGCCGGGTTTTATCGAGCATCATTTTGATATCCCATAGGTAAAATTCACACAGATGTCTTAACCGAGGGGCTGTATTATTGTCCAACAGCGCCTGCTGAAGAATGCTAATATTTACCTGGTACTCATCAAAACTCAAAAGGGCAGCCTGCATTTTTTGTTCCAGTTCAGGTAAAACTTCACCTGTGGCGAGATATCTAAGAAAAAAAGCAGAAGCGTTATGGAGGCGTTTAGAGAGGTCGTCCAGCTTCTTACCTAGGTCCTTAAATTCCTGGCCGAAGCACATGTGGTCATAATGCATCGCGATTTCGCCGTCCACATTAAGATCAGCTGCGTAGCGTGTCTTCAGCCATTCATGGTTCAGCTGCATGGAAAACCTGGATTTTAGTTTTTCTAGAGTAATGAAGTTTTTTCCAAACCAATACGGCTCGATATAAAGGCAATCTGGCTGCTGCAGCTCCTCAAGGATCACATTTTCAAACCACCAAGTGACCTTCAATCCCGGATATCGTGTGCTTATCTGATCTTCCATGACAGCAAGTTTCTGCTGCTCACTGCTCTTAGCTATCTTGCCTCCTGCAACGGCTTTTTTTGAGTGAACCCGTTTAGGAAGACAAATGATGTATTCAATAATCTCAGGCCGGTTGGTTTTAGCAGTAATGATCGAGTCCTTTATTTTCTTAACCTGGCCATCCGAGAGTGCTGTTCTAAACCACTTGGCCTGGAGGCCAATGATAGAATCCCCTACTTCTCCATATGCCTCTACTCCACCATCACCGCCTGATCCTGACAACGCGAAAAAGTTGCTCAACCTCTCTTTATATTTTCGGCGCAAATGGTGCTCAAATAACTGGATACAAAGCGTCTCAAATGCGTTTTCATAACTGTCGTCGTGCGTATTTAATGAATTCCAGTTCATGTATTTGGTTTACTTTTACTGCGTAAGTTTTGTATCGAAAATTAGCAGATTAAAGTGCAAGGTAGTAAAATTTGGATTCTCATTGTAGATCTACAATTATTTTATCAGAAAACTTTGCACAGTTATTCTCCAGATCATATATTTGTATTGTAGAATTACAATTCATGAGCGATAAAAGATTTGATGTAGATAAAATACTGGATGATTTGTTCCCAAAGACGAGTTTAAATGAAATCTTTGAAAAGCGGTTATATGAATTAGATATACCACCCACCAAGTCTTTAGAAATTTTAAACATTGAATATCGAGCACTCCAGGGAATGCTGTTGGGCACGAAAAAAATGGTAGACTGTACAAATTTCATCAAACTAGCCAACTTTCTGAGAATTCCGAGAAATGAGGTGGTATCATTGTACCTGGACGAACTGGAGAAGAATTTCCCGGACAGCCCTGAATATCCCAAAAGAAAGGTCGATTTTATAAAAGAAAATTTTGATCTGGCAGCACTCCGTAAGGCAAAATTCATCAACAGTTTGACGGACTATGCAGAGATTGAAAGCAGAATTAATCGGCGCTTTGGTTATAAATCGATTTTCGAATATCAGCCACTGTCGCGCGGAGTGGCCTTTAGTGCAGGTGTGATCGAACCGAAAAAAAAACAAAGCAGGAATTTGTGGATCGAAAACACCTTAGATGCTTTCCGGGAACTTGCAAATCCATATGAATATGACCGTGCGAAACTGATTAAATACATACCCTCAATACGGTGGCAATGTACCAACATAGAAGAAGGACTGCTTTACGTAATCACCGATTTATTTCGTCTCGGCGTTAGTGTACTTTATCAAAGTCCGCTATCCAATTTACACATCAGAGGAGCTACGTTCGTTATAAATGATAAACCATGCATTGCGTTAACCAATTACAAAAATTTTTATCCGACACTTTGGTTCGCCCTCATCCATGAAATCTACCATACTTTATTCGACCTGGATGAAATCAGCGAAAATACCTATCATGTATCCGATGATGAGGAAAAAGACTTGTCTTTAAAGGACAAAGAAGACGAAGCAAATAAATTCGCACAGGAGTATTTCTTTTCTGCCGATAAGATGCAGAAAGCAAAACCTCATATTGACAATAGAGCGTTTATCAAAAAATTCGCAGCAGAGAACCACATAGATCCTAGTTTTATTTATGTGTTCTACGCCAACGAATTTGGAGCAGCCGATGAAAAAGCCTGGCAACGTGCACACCGTTATAACCCGAATTTTGACAACATTAAAAACTCATTAGATCTGAGCTGGATTGAGGAAAGATCGATACGAGAACATATTGGTCTTTTGAAACAAACTAAAATCTATAGCTAAATGAAAAACTCAGAGAAAAGGAGTGATCAGGGCGTTAAAGCACTCAAAAAATCCCTGTTGCCGGAAGTTGACGACAGGGATGAAATTAGTCGTTTATTAATTTTTGAAACAGAGAAGCTTACCGAAGAAGCATTTTCGGCAAAGAAGCTGGCTTATCAGCAAGAACAGAGAGAACTGTTGAGCGGTGCGCCATTTACGATTTATGAAAAGCAAGAAGAATTCAAAAGATTCATATCCGATCAGGAAAAAAATTATGAACCTAAATTCCGGCAGTTCTTTAAATCTTTAGGCGACCTGATGAACTGGACTGATGAAGAAAGAAAGAAATTCCGAAAGCCCTCAATCGCACCGTTAACCATCAATGAGGTCATCTACAGACGTTTTCCTGATGGCCTGTTGGAGTATATTCATGTACACAACCGCTACATTGGTTACTGTATCCGTCGCACCAAAAACTATAAACTCCTCAACGAAGGAGGAATTCTGAAGCTTGAGAAATATATTGACGAAGCAAACAGTGTAATGCCTGGTTGTGCGGACTATTACGAATTTCGCCTCAGGATGTATGAATTGCATAAGGTACCCTATCAGACCGATTTATTCCGGAGCTAACCAATTTATTAGGATTCAGCTGATTTCAATTTTCCTGGTAATCTTACCAGCAACAAAGAATACTATCTTAGTGCATAAATCGCTGATAGCAACTGCTTAAATATGGAACGAGTGGCCATTTTTGTCATAATACCCACGTGCACAAATATTCTTGAAAATAATCAATCGGCAAATCCAGCAACTCCTGAATACCTCAAAAAATTCGTCCGGCACAAATTTGGTGACGACGACTATAAAACCACTCATATTTCCAGAAGCAGATCGTTCACCTAATCCATTCTTCCTCCCCTTTTTCCCAGCAATTTTTGGATTTCAGCATAATCATAATATAATATGCCACCTATCTTTTCATAAGGGAGTGTCCCGTTCAACCTAAGCGTCTGCAAAGTACCGCTGGAAATCTTCAAGAGCTTTTTAACTTCCCTACTTTTCAGCCACTGCTTTGGATCGACCGCGTTCACACCTAACAGCTGCTTGAACTCTTGGATCAGCTCAGCCTTGAACTTCGCCAAATCCTCTTTAGTTAAAATGTCGATTTCCATATGAGTTCAAATAATTTTGCAGAAAATGTACAAGACTAACAGCAACAAAAACATGCCTGAATAACAAGCAATCGAAAAGTACTGCCCTAAACACTAAGAAAATCAAAAACAACATATTTATAATGAAATAGCCGGGATTGAACCGACTCATGACAACGACGAGCGTGTTGCCTTACTTTGCAAAGTTAGCAAACAAGTCCGAATATTCAAATAGGCACTGGTATTCGGCCAATTCTAATTCTGCCAAATAACGCGCGCTGAATACTCCATGTTTGACACGTAAAACTAAATTTCATTTACCAATTTAATATATCCAAAGTGTATGCGTCAAAAATCTACGACATGTTAGTGGTAATGAATACATCAAATGGACGGAACAGTGGCTCAGTGAATGCATACGAATATGAACGCGGCGGAAGCATGTCTATTTGGAAAATCGTTATTCGATGAAGAGGCTATTTTAGGTATATAATTGGCGAACTAATGTATAGGTTTCCCAAAGCTCTTCGAGCCGGTAGTCGGCGGAAAATTTTTAACCATCACTTAAAATTCCTTCCTCCATGAAATGCCTCTTTAGGCACTTCTTCCCGAACTTGGGCCCTTTTATTTTGAGCCGGATAAGGCGCAGTTTTTTCATCCCCACGAGGGAGTGTCAATATCGGCAGATCATCAACCTCCCGCTGCACCAGTTTGCCCAGAATCTTTGTAAAATCAAAACACCTGCTCACAATCACATGCACCACCTGCCCTTCCCGCTGCAAGCGCCCTTCCACCATCAATAACCTGGAATGCAGTATTTCTTTTCGGTAAGTTTCAAAGAGCTTTTCAAATACCACCAGATTGGAATAACCTGATTCATCTTCGATAGTGATAAAACATACGCCTCCAGCAGTTCCCGGGCGCTGGCGAACTAAAACCAAGCCCGCGACCTTCACCAGTTGCCCATTGGTTGCATCGTTATTGATGGCATGGCAGGAACGGATGTTCAGCATATCCAATTGCGAACGGACAAAACTCACCGGGTGTGCTTTCAAGGAGAGTCCGACTGTATTGTAATCCTGCACCACATGTTCACCCTTACTCATCAGCGGCAATTCTACCTGCGTTTCAAGCACACTTTCAGAAGCCTGACCTTTAAACAATTCTACGGGCATATCCTGCAAAGCAGATACTTCCCAAAGTGCCTTCCGCCTATCCATTCCCATAGAACGAAATGCATCCGCATCAGCTAACTTTTCTAAAGCGCCTAAAGAAACACCCGCATCCCGCAAGGCCGTAATACTTCGGTAACCATCACCTCGGCCATTCACCAGAATCTCCATCTCATCCTCCCGAATCCCCTTGATCTCCCGGAAGCCCAGTCGCAAGGCAAAGTACTTCCCTGATTTTTCTTCCAGCTTATTGTCCCATACAGATAGATTGACATCCACTTCGCGAACTTGAACCGTATGCTTTTGCGCATCAATCACAATCTGTGCAGGCTGATAAAAGCCCATCGGCATACTGTTTAATAGCGCTGCCGCAAAAACATCAGGATAATAATGTTTCAGCCAGCAGGAAACATACACCAGCAAGGCAAAACTTGCCGCATGACTTTCTGGAAAACCGTAGCTTCCGAATCCTTCCAGCTGTTTAAAGATCCGTTTCGCAAATTCAACCGTGTACCCCTTGGCTACCATTCCTGCAATCAGCTTTTCCTCCCATTGGTTGACCATCCCCTTAAACTTAAAGGTTGCCATACTCCGACGCAAACCATCCGCTTCAGCAGGTGTAAATCCAGCGGCGACAATCGCAATTTTCATGGCTTGCTCCTGGAAGAGGGGAACGCCTAAAGTCCGCCCCAATATTTCTTCCAGCTCCTTAGAAGGATAAGTAACAGCCTCTTCACCATTCCGCCTTCGCAAATAGGGATGCACCATATCTCCCTGTATCGGCCCCGGCCGGACAATCGCCACCTCGATTACCAGGTCATAAAACTCCCTGGGTTTCAGTCTCGGCAGCATTGACATCTGTGCCCGGCTTTCAATCTGAAATACCCCCAGCGTATCCGCTAAACAGATCATGTCGTACACATCAGGATCATCCTGGGGAATATTAGCTAAAGTAAATTGCACGCCATAATGGTCGCGGCACAGATCAAATGCCTTGCGGATACAGGTCAGCATCCCCAAAGCCAAAACATCCACCTTTAAAAATCCCAGGGCATCAATGTCATCCTTGTTCCACTCAATATTGGTACGATCAGCCATCCGCGCGTTAAGGATTGGGCATAAATCAGTCAGCTTCCCCTGGGTCACGACAAATCCACCCGTATGCTGGCCGAGTTGCCTGGGAAACCCCATCATCTGACCAGTTAGTTCCAGCGTCTTTTTTAAGTGCGGATCATTGGGATCTAAACCCGATTCCGTCACACGTTTACCCTCAAACCATTCATCGGTGTATTCCCAAAGCGAACCGGAAAGCCGGTTAATGGTATCTACTGATAAACCCATCGCTTTACCCACATCCCGGATCGCTCCCTTCTGGTGCTGCTGGGTCACCGTAGCTACAATAGCCGCCCGGTCGCGGCCGTATTTGGTATAAATGTACTGTATAATCTCCTCCCGGCGTTCATGTTCAAAGTCTACATCGATATCAGGCGGCTCGTTCCTTGCAGGAGAAATAAAGCGCTCAAATAGCAGATCAAATTTCATCGGATTGACCGAGGTAATTCCCAAAACAAAACAGATCGCGGAGTTAGCGGCGGATCCCCTGCCCTGGCAAAGAATGCCCCGGGAT
>DATFQH010000149.1:0-4530 GCA_035264385.1 Pedobacter sp. | reverse complement strand
TCGTGTCTTGTCCGCTGTTCCAAAAATCTGGTCCTGGCTATGGTATCTGTCTGGTTTTTGCTTAAAAAGCTGCGAAAAGACAAAATCACCTTCCGATAATCCATTTTCATAATCGAACTCCATACTTTGGTCGATAGATTTCAGTGCCCCTGCAATCACTTTCTGTTTGAAACCATGCCTGTAAGCATTAAATGCCCCTGAAGACTTACTATAATATACGATACCGGTAATGATAAGCGCGCCTCCTGCAATGCCGAAAAACAATACTAAGCTCGCTAAAATGATTCCCGCCCCAATGACCAGCGCTCCTGCGGCGATGAAAAGATAAGCCCTTAATTGCAGACCTGAAACCACCTTTCGTTCGGCTTCAAGTTCTGCAAGGGTATCTTGAAACGCAGGATCAGATACCCTTTGCATTAACCGTTGAATAGATCTTTCGCGCTGATATTTTTGCGCTCTTCTTCTGTATTGGCCAGTACAGCTATCGGCTGATAATTCAGCATACCCGCAAACAAACTACCCGGAAACATCATGATGGCGTTGTTATAGTCCGTAACCGCGGCGTTATATGTTCTTCTTGCTGCGGCAATCTGTTCTTCACTTTCCGTCCATGTACTCTGAAGATTTATAAAATTTTGATTAGCCTTCAAATCGGGGTAGTTTTCTACATTGACCATAATTCCCCTCACGCTACTGCTCAGCTGTTTGTCAATATTCAGCTTTTCATCGTTGCTCAGATTTCCGTTGGCTGCCCTGGCGCGAAGTTCAACAACCTTTGTTAGCAGATCGCCTTCATACTGCATGTACTGCTTAACTGTTTCGACAAGATTAGGCAAAAGATCGAAACGCTTTTTCAGCATCACATCAATAGCAGCGAATGCATTGGCGACTTGATTTTTCTTGCCGATCAGTGTATTGTAGAAACTGATCCCGATGATCAGCAGTATAACAATGATAACAATAGCTATAATCATTTTTTTAGGGTTAAGAGGTTTATTTATGGAATAAATATATAAATACAAATTCAGATAAAATAAAAAATCCTCGCTACCTATTAAGGTAACGAGGATAATCATCCCTATTGTTAGCTGCCAAACATAAATGCGTGGCAACATCTACTTATATGCAATTTGTGGGCCAGCATGAAATAAATAATATCATGTGTCACATATATTTAATAATCAGGCAAATAGGATTTTAGTAAATTTTCAATAAAAATTCATATAGGGAAATTTTATCCCCAAAGCGTAGAAAAACAAAGTGATTTTACTCGACATGTTTTCAAAGAAGCTATCCGAACAGCATAGAAAAAACATCCTCAATCTTACTTACC
Source organism: Pedobacter sp. (assembly GCA_035264385.1). Classification (GTDB taxonomy): domain Bacteria; phylum Bacteroidota; class Bacteroidia; order Sphingobacteriales; family Sphingobacteriaceae; genus Pedobacter. Next base: position 3,197 of record DATFQH010000149.1, on the reverse strand, counting down.
CCGGCCAGCTCAATCTGATATTTACTCGTTACCAAACCTTTCAGGTTATAGCTGGAGATAAATATTTTCTCAAAGCCCAGTTTCTCCGCTTCAGAAATTCGCTGCTCAATACGGTTCACAGCTCTTATTTCGCCAGACAACCCCACTTCTGCAGCAAAGCATATTTTCGATGGAATCGAAATATCCTCATGAGAAGAAATTATAGCTACCAAAATGGCCAGATCAATTGCAGGATCTTCCACTTTAATTCCGCCCGCTATATTCAGAAATACATCACGTGTACTGAGCCTGAAACCGCATCTCTTTTCCAGCACGGCAAGTAGCATGTTCATTCTCTTCGTGTCAAAGCCGTTAGCCGACCGCTGAGGGGTTCCGTACGCTGCGGCGCTAACCAATGCCTGTGTTTCAATCAGCATCGGCCGTGCGCCCTCTAAAGTGGCCGATATCGCAATCCCGCTCAGGTCTTCTTCCCGCTGCAGCAAAAGAATCTCAGAAGGATTAGACACCTGCCTCAGGCCGGCACTGTTCATCGCATAGATCCCCATCTCTGCGGCAGCCCCAAACCTGTTCTTTATGGATCTCAGTATCCGGTAAACATGGTGCCTGTCTCCTTCAAACTGTAATACGGTATCCACCATATGCTCCAGAATTTTCGGGCCTGCTATGGTACCGTCTTTTGTGATGTGACCGATTAAAAACACAGGAGTATCCGTTTCTTTGGCAAACCTCAGTAATTCAGCCGTGCACTCCCTAACCTGCGATACGCTGCCAGGAGTAGAATCTATGTGCGCAGAGTGAAGGGTCTGGATAGAATCAACAATGATGATGTCAGGCTCCAGAACCTCAATTTGCTTGAAGATATTCTGCGTAGCAGTTTCCGTGAGGATATAGCAATCGGCTGTTGGTTTATTTGTGATCCTTTCTGCTCTCATCTTAATCTGCTGTTCGCTTTCTTCGCCTGAGATGTAAAGTATTTTTTTTCCGCTGATGTTTAGCGCAAGCTGCAGCATTAAAGTAGACTTTCCGATCCCTGGCTCTCCTCCAATGAGGATAACCGATCCGGCCACAAGGCCGCCACCTAAAACCCTGTCAAGTTCGTGGTCGCCTGTCAGGATTCTTTCCTCACTAATGGTCTTAATGTCGTCGACTTTCGTAGGCTTGTTCAACCGCTGTGTTCCGGAAGCAGTTTTCCAGGAAGGAACTTTAGCGCTTGTTTTTTCAACTACTTCCTCAACGAATGTATTCCACTCATTACACGAAGGACACTTGCCCAGCCATTTTGCAGATTCATATCCGCAGCTCTGACAAAAATATGCTGATTTGATTTTAGCCACTGGTTGTATATTTTGATGGGTTTATTTTGCACGGAAAGCTAACAGCTCTTCTATACACCTGCTAATTTAAATGATAATTTCCTCAAAGCCTGAAGTACTGCCTATATCTCTAAAATAAACAGGCCCGACTTTTTGAAGCCGGGCCTGTTCTATACATTTTCAGGATTTCTTTATAGTTTGATCTCTTCGTCCTTGGACGATAAAAAATGGAATTCAGTCAGGTTATAAGAAGGCACGGCCTTAATCTTTATTCTCTGGCCAAACTTAAAGAACCACTTCCATTTTAAAGAAATAAACCCTTTTTTAATATAAGCCTCTATGTAAGGGTGTACACACAGTGTAATATTTTTTTCATTTTGCTCCTGCAAAATATAGGTCAGGTTGTTTTCAATGTCATCCATGAGAACAATACTGGCCTTGATTTCTCCCGTACCATCACAGGCGGGGCATTTCTCGCTGGTCACGATGTTCATTTCAGGTCTTACCCGCTGACGTGTAATCTGAACAAGACCAAATTTACTTGGCGGCAGGATAGTATGCTTAGCCCTGTCGAGCAGCATGAGGTCCTTCAGGTAGTCAAATAAAACCTTACGGTTTACAGGCTTGTGCATGTCGATAAAATCTATCACCACAATACCGCCCATATCTCTCAAACGGAGCTGCCTTGCAATTTCCTTTGCCGCCTCTTTATTTACCTGAAGCGCATTGTCTTCCTGATTCTCTTTACTCGCTGTTCTGTTACCACTGTTTACATCAATAACATGCAGGGCTTCCGTATGTTCAACAACCAGGTAAGCACCACCGGCCAGATTAACCGTTTTACCAAAAGAATTCTTGATTTGCTTTTCGATACCGAAATGCTCAAAGATTGGTTCCTTATGGCGGTACGGCTTAACGATCTTTTCCATTTCCGGAGAGATCTCATGTACGTATGAGCGAATATCCTCAAAAAGGTTATTGTCATTCACATACACGTTTGTAAAGTCGGTGCTTAAAATATCCCTGATCAGTGTAGACGTACGGTCCATCTCACCCCAAACGCGTTTGGAGGGTTCAGCCTCAGGCAACTTCTTTATGAAGTTTTCCCATTTAGCCACAGAATCCAGTAAATCCTTCTGAAGTTCGGCAACACCCTTGCTTTCAGAAACCGTTCTGATGATCACACCAAAATTCTTTGGTTTAATGCTTTCAATGATCTTCTTAAGCCTGTTCCGTTCCGTATTGCTCTTAATCTTTTTAGAGATAGAGATGACATTGGAAAACGGGACAAGAACAATATAACGGCCAGCTATGGAAAGGTCAGAACTTAGACGGGGCCCTTTTGTTGAAATAGGCTCTTTAGCAATCTGAACCGGCAGAACAAGATTTTTGCTTACCACTTCAGAAATTTTTCCCGCTTTGTTAATGTCTCCTTCCAGCTTGAAATTATCCAGCAAAGTGCCATTAACAGAGCCATTACGCTTGATTTTAGTAAGCTTTATTAAAGATTGTACCTGAGGACCCAGATCGAAATAATGCAAAAATGCATCTTTCTCATAACCTACATCTACAAACGCAGCATTTAAGCCAGGCATTATTTTTTTAATACGGCCTAAATAAATGTCGCCTACAGCGTAGTTGTTATTGATCTGTTCTTTATGAAGTTCTACAAGTTGCTTGTCTTCAACTAAAGCTATGGTTACTCCCAGCGGAGAGGAATCTATAATTAATTCTTTTACCAAAAGCTACAGATTTTAAGGCTTTATGCCTTATTAACACATGGACAATAAAAAACTATGCAACCGGCAATAAAGGCTATGATTTTGATCGTAGCCTTTATTGCCGGGCAAAAACATGAAGAAATTATTTTTTCTTATGTCTGTT
>DATFQH010000148.1:0-15995 GCA_035264385.1 Pedobacter sp. | reverse complement strand
TACCCTGGTCTTTTTACCATTTACTACGCCATAACCACTGGCATAGGTCTCCGCTTTAAACTGAGCTGATTTTTGCTTAAAAGCAGATCCGGGAATAAAGTTCCTGTCCACGACATTTACCTTAACTTCTCCATTCAATGTTTTATCCTTCGCGTTCAAAAACCTATAGACCGCCGGGCCTTCAACCGCCTGTCCGTTATTATCCAGCTTCAGATTGTCGAAATTGAATACTGCCGTCATATTTCCGATAGAAAAGCCGGCATCCTGTACTTTTTTCCTGATCAGATCGATGTTAACTGTTCTATTCTTTTTAAAGCTGATGACAAAGGTGTTTTTATTCAGATCTGGCCTGATGCCTTCTACAAAATCGAGAGACTTCAGGGATTTTTCTGTTGCTTGCGAACACATAGAGCAGGTAAGACCTGTAACCAGTAGTTCTGCCGAGGAAATCTGTTGTGCAGAAACGTTTCCCGCTATTAAAAGAATAAAAAATATGCTGATATATTTAATCGTTTTCATGTGAATTTTGCTTAATGTGTAAATAAATAATTTGTTGTGAGACCGGACATCATTCCGGCATGGCAAAAAATTAATTTACCGACTAATTCCTGAAAACGCAGTTATAAAGATGAAGAGCAATAACCGCCGAGCGGGGTGGCGCCTTATTTTCTAAGGTGTGCGAAAAGCGCTTAAAGACCGGACCGAAAAGATTTGAGACGCCGGTGTAATGAAACAATTGCAGGCTGAAGTTTTCCGGCAGCTTAACCTTAATACCGCCCTGATGACTGTCCTTTACCTTAACTTCGACTTCAGTCGTTTTGCAGCAGTTGTGGGTTTTTGCAAGTTTATCCTCCTTTTTGCAGGCAGAGCATTTGGCAGGTTCGATAAACCTCACCGACGATAGCTTGCCACTACAATAATGCATATTCATAGCAATCCCGATCACGCTGATCAGGTAAAAAAGGCCAAGGCCCATTGCTATCTTTTGCTTTATTTTCATTTTATAGTTTGCACGGCCAGGCAGCCCGATGCTGAGCTACAAAGCTAGACATAATAATTGGAAATCACCTTTCCGCTTGTTTGAACAGCGTCAAATAATAAGGTCGCGGCCACTTTTTAAACACCGCGGAATACCTTAACTTAGCTCCATTTCGATTCAGTATGAACAAACTCCTAACCCTGATTGTATGCTTTTTCTTCAGCGCATCATTTGCTGCCAGGCCGAAACACCAGTATATTAAAATCAAAACAGATAAAGGCGAATGTATCGTGATGCTCTATGACCAGACACCGTTGCATCGCGACAATTTCCTCAAATTATCCCGTAAAAAGGTCTTTAATGGCACTTTGTTCCACCGTGTTATCAATAACTTTATGATACAGGGTGGTGATCCTGATTCAAAAAAAGCAACCGCAGGAGCGCCGCTCGGAGAAGGAACGGTCGGCTATACCGTCCCTGCAGAATTTAACGACAGTCTGTTTCACAAAAAGGGAGTTCTGGCAGCGGCAAGGGATAATAATCCTGAAAAAGCATCAAGCGGCAGCCAGTTTTATCTGGTTCAGGGAAAGGTTTTTACAGACGAAGAGCTCGATGCTATAGAAACCAACCGGCTTAACTTCAAAATCCCGGGCTGGCAAAGAACCATTTACAAAACACTCGGCGGAACGCCGCACCTGGATAAAAACTATACCGTATTCGGAGAGGTCGTACAGGGTTTGGAAATGATTGATACAATCGCCGCGGTAGAAAAAGACAATCATGACCGACCTTTGGAAGACATAAAAATGACCATTACGCTTTTGAAGCGCCGCGCAGCAAAAGAATTAGAAAAACAATTGAACCACCAACCGTCAAGCCCAGAACATTAATGAAAATTATCTCTTATAACGTAAATGGAATCCGCTCTGCGTCTACTAAAAACTTCTTTGGCTGGCTGCAGGCTACCGACGCAGACATGATCTGCCTGCAGGAAGTGAAAGCCCTACCTGTACAGATCCCCGATATCCTGGCCCTCATAGAGAGTCTTGGTTACCATCACTATTGGTTTCCTGCAGAAAAAAAAGGATACAGCGGCGTTGCCATTCTTACCAGAATAAAACCCAATCATATAGCATATGGTTGCGGAGAAGAGTGGATCGACAAAGAAGGAAGGGTACTCCGGGCCGATTTTGATGATTTCTCTCTTATGAGCCTGTATATGCCTTCAGGATCAAGCGGAGAGGAGCGACAGGCTAAAAAGTATGAATTTATGCGTTTCTTTGACAACTATATTGGTGAATTGCGCAAAAGCTACCCCAACCTGATCATCTCCGGAGATTATAACATTTGCCACACCGCTATCGACATCCATAATCCTAAATCCAATGCAAATTCTTCCGGCTTCTTACCCGAAGAAAGAGCATGGATGGAATTGTTCCTTAACAACGGCTTCATAGATACCTTCAGGCATTTTAATAAGGATCCCCATCATTATACTTGGTGGAGTTTCAGGGCAAACTCCAGAGCAAAGAACCTGGGTTGGCGTATCGACTACCACCTGGCTACCCAGCCGATGCTACAAAAACTTAAACGGGTAACGATCCTGCCAGACGCCATCCATTCAGATCATTGTCCTGTACTGCTTGAATTACATAACTGAAAAACGAAAGATTTTCTCTGGTGTGATACAGGCATCCAGCATGATGTCGTCTTTATGTACATCTGAAATGGTTTCAACCGGCCCGAACAATGAAAGCCCGATTTTCATTGTTTGGACCGGAGCAAGAAACCGATCGTAAAAACCCTTCCCATAACCGACCCGGTATCCCCGCTCGTCAAAAGCAAGCAGAGGAACCAATACCAGATCTACATCACCCGTATGAATCTCTGACTGTTGTGGTTCCAGAATGTTGTAAAGATTCTTTTGCAGGTCTTTCCTGCCCGAATATACATGACTGGTCATCAAAACCGCATCAAAATCGGCCTTTGGTACAATAATCTTAATCTGCGGATGCTCCTCCACGAGCCAGTCTATAAACAAAAAAGTATCCGGCTCCCGCTTCTCAACGATTGGTAAAAAAATATGAATGGTTTTCACTTGCGAAAGGTCTAACGAAGAAAAATGAGTCAGCAAATCGCAGCTATACTCCTCTATCTGATCGTCTGAAAGACCCTTTCTTTGAGCCATCGCTAATTTTCTTATTTCCGCTTTCACCATTCAACAAAAGTAACGATAATGCCCGCAACACCAAATCCTACCCCCTCACAATATCTCTCAACTCAAATTCTCGAACCAATCATTTTTTACTCCTTTTTTTGGCACCCAGAGGGATGAAACAGGTTGGGGCGAGGTGGCATAGGAAGATTTTCCGAAGCGCAGCGAGGCAAAAGATTCCAGCCACAGAGGCGCAACATCTATTTCATCCCTCAACCCCAAAAAAAAGAAGTAAAAAAAAATGGCTTCGGGAACCACTCCGAAGCCACAATCAACCTAAACCTAAAACTAAACTATGAAAATTCTTATTTTACTCTTTCAACATAATCACCAGTACGGGTATCGATTTTTACCTTATCACCCTGGTTAATAAACATTGGTACTTTTATCTCGACGCCAGTTTCAACCGTTGCATATTTTAATGCGTTTGTAGAAGTATCACCTTTTACAGCCGGCTCAGAATATGTGATTTCCAATTCAACATGTGAAGGTGTCTGCGCCATAATCGGCTCGTCACTTTCAAATGCGATGATCACATTCATTCCCTCTTTCAGAAAACGAACACTCTTACCGAACAATAACTTAGGAATATTGAACTGTTCGTAACTATTATTGTCCATTACTACCAAAGCATCTCCATCTTCATAGAGGTACTGATAATCACTGGTTTCAACACGGCAAATCTCAACCTCTTCATCTACACGGAACCTGTATTCAACCAGCTTACCGGTTTTTACATTCCTCATTCTTGCCTGGTAAAAAGCGCGCAGGTTGCCGGGCGTACGGTGCAGAAATTCTTCTACCTGTACCAATTCTCCGTTAAAACGAAGGATATTTCCACTTTTTATGTCAGATGCTTTTGCCATTTTCTTTTGAAATTAAGCCTACACTAACGGCCTTTTTTCGTGCCGCAAAGGTAAAGACTATTTTTTAATTACACAATAGTTATTTTAAATAATTTTAGAGGGCTCGTTTATGCCTGAAATAAGGCTGTTTTTTCCCTAACACAAATATATATTTAGTTATTTATAATCGGTGATCCGAACGAAATGGTTACAAAAAGAATATTCTTCTTCCTGATTGGAACCGATCACAACCAGCTTATCTCTGGTAAAGTCTTCCATCAAATGGTGGTACCACGCCATTCCCTCCTTATCTAAATTAGAGGTCGGCTCGTCCAGAACTAATATTTCAGCATCCGTGCAACAGGCCAGAACCAGCTTTGCCCTTTGCTTCATCCCAGACGAGAAATACTTCAGCGCCTTGTCTTTAGACCGTTCAAGGCCAAGAATTGCTAATATCCCTGCAGGATCTAGCCCGCGGTAAAAGCCCTTGAACTTAAAGTGAAAATCTATCAGCTCCGTAAGCGTAAACTCGTCTATCAGGTCAAGATAAGGGGCAGCAAAACTCATGTGCTTATAGATCGCTTCCGCGGGAATCTCCTTCCGCAGCACGTACTTAATTTTTCCCTCAGACGGCGACAGGCAACCCAAAACAACATTAAGCAAAGTAGACTTCCCGGATCCGTTAGGACCGAGTATGGCGTAGCTGTTTCCTTTTTTAAACTGATAATTTACATTCCTGAAAATCCATTCCTGGTTAAACCTTCTGCCGGCATTCTCAAGCTGAATTTCCATTTTCGGATAGTATCCTAGCTACCAGAGCCGAAGCCCTTCATTACGCCGCGGTTGGAGTTCCGGATAAAATCAACGATTTCATCGCGAATCTCTGTAGGTTTAAACTCCGCTTCAATCATATCCAGAGCCTTGGTAACGTTGTTGTGCTTCACAAATAAAACTCTGTATATTTCCTGTATTTCATTGATCTTCTCCGACGAGAAACCTCTTCTCCTTAAACCAACAGAATTGATCCCTGCATACGAAAGCGGCTCGCGCGCAGCCTTAACATAAGGGGGTACATCTTTCCGAACCAGGGAACCTCCTGTTACAAAGGCATGTGCACCAACTTTAACAAACTGGTGAATCGCAACAAGACCCGCCAGCACCACATAATTACCAATGGTAATGTGCCCTGCCAGGGTCGTACTGTTAGAAAAAATGCAATAGTCTCCAACTTCACAATCATGTGCGATGTGTGAATAAGCCTGTATCAGACAATTACTGCCAATTACCGTTTTCCATTTGTCTTTTGTACCCCTGTTGATAGTAACACACTCCCTGATGGTCGTATTGTCTCCTATTTCTGCTGTGGTTACTTCCCCGGCAAACTTTAAATCCTGAGGAACACCTGAAATCACAGACCCGGGGAAAACCCTGCAGTTTTTTCCAATCCTGGCTCCATCCATGATCACAACATTAGATCCGATCCAGGTTCCCTCTCCAATTTCCACATCTTTGTGAATTACCGCAAATGGCTCTATGACAACATTGTCTGCAATTTTTGCCTGGGGATGTATATACGCTAAGGGTTGTATCATGATATAGGTTCGCTATCTTTAACTTTTACAATCTGTGCCATCATTTCGGCCTCCACTACTACTTTGCCGGCAACCATTCCAACACCCTTCATCTGAGCGATGCCCCTTCTGATCGGCTCCATCAAATCACATCTGAATACAATAGTATCCCCCGGAGAAACCTGGGCCCTGAAACGAACATTGTCTATCTTTAAGAATAGCGTCAGGTAATTTCTTGGATCAGGAACGGTGCTCAGCACCAGAATTCCTCCTGTTTGTGCCATCGCCTCGATCTGGATCACTCCGGGAAAAACAGGAGCACCGGGAAAATGGCCCTTAAAAAACTCCTCGTTCATCGTCACGTTCTTTACTCCCACCACGTGGGTTTTAGAGAGCTCAAGAATTTTGTCTATAAAAAGGAAAGGCTGTCGGTGAGGCAAAATATCCATGATCTGAACCACATCATAAAGTGGCTTTACGGAGGGGTCATACACATGCTGCACTTTCTTATTTTTTTCTTTTTTAATTGCTGCCTTAATTTTCTTTGCAAACGCCACATTGGCGGCATGACCAGGTCTGGCAGCCATAATGTGCCCTTTCAAATGCATCCCTACAAGGGCAAGGTCTCCGATCATATCCAGCAATTTATGTCTTGCCGGCTCATTCTGGTACCGCAGCTCCATGTTGTTCAGGATCCCCTGGGGAGCAACTTCCATTGCTGTCCGGTTAAATATCGTAGCCAGGTGGTCAAGCTCCTCCTTGGTAACCTCTTTGTCAACGATCACAATCGCATTGTTGAGGTCACCGCCTTTTATAAGATTATTCTGAAGCTGGTATTCCAGTTCATGTAAAAAGCAAAAAGTCCTGCAAGAGGCTATTTCCTTTTTAAACTCAGCAATACTGTTTATTCCGGCATGCTGACTTCCAAGTACAGGCGAATTGTAATCTATCATACAGGTAAAACGGTAGTCATCCAGTGGCATGGCTACTATTTCGACCTTTCTGTCCGGTTCTGTATAGGTAATATTATGAGGAATCTGAAAGTATTCACGGTCAACATCCTGAAGCTGAACACCTGCATTCTCCAGTGCCTCCAAAAACAAAATCGCACTCCCATCCATAATGGGCGTTTCCGGGCCGTCAAGCTTCATCAGCACATTATCCAGGTCCATTCCCACCAAGGAGGCCATAACATGTTCCACCGTACTTACACTAGCTCCATTCTCTGAAATTGTAGTACCTCTGGCGGTATCAGTAACATTATCACAATCAGCATCGATTACCGGATTTCCCGGCAGATCTATTCTTTGAAATTTGAAGCCGTGATTCTCTGGTGCGGGACAAAAAGTTAACGTAACATTTGCTCCGGTATGAAGGCCTACACCTTTTACTGAAACCTCGGTTCTAATCGTTTTTTGCTTAAGGTTCATTATTTTGTATTGTACTGTTTTGTTCTATTAATGCTTTCAGTTGCGCTATCGTCGCTTCCAGCGCAGCTATTCTTTTTTCTACCGACGGGAGCTGCTTAAAAATTACCGATGCCCTCATCCAGTCTCTCAAAGGCTGGGCCGGGCTTCCGTGCCATTGCTTGTTTTCTTCAGATGTGCTGAAGTTGATGCCCGCCTGCGCGCCGATCTGCGTTCCTTTAGCCAAAGACAAATGCCCCGCGATCCCAACCTGGCCGCCTATTACTGATTTTTCACCCAGCTTGGTACTGCCGGAAATTCCGGTTTGCGCAGCAACTACACTATGTTCTCCAACATCAACATTATGCGCTATCTGTATCAGATTGTCCAGTTTAACTCCCTTGCGGATAAAGGTAGAGCCCATTGTTGCCCGGTCGATTGCCGTGTTCGCACCCACCTCGACATCATGTTCTATGATCACGTTACCGATCTGTGCGATTTTTGAATACGTTCCGTCCGCCTGTGGAGCAAACCCAAAACCATCACTTCCGATCACTGTATTCGAATGAATGACGACACGGTTTCCAAGAATACACTTATTGTAGATTTTCACTCCTGGAAAAACTACACAATATTCCCCGATCTTAGCATCTGCACCTACGTACACCTGCGCATTTATCTTCGAATTATCACCTATCTCTACATTTTCTGAAATGTATGAGAATGCAGCAATAAATACATTTTTCCCTATTTTGGCTGTAGGATGAATAAAACAGGGCTGCTCTATTCCCGATTGCACATTCGCCATATTAACCGCTTCATTGTACTTTTCAAGCAGCATAGAGAAAGCACTATAAGGATCTGTAACCTTTATAAGCGTACTCTTTACCGCTTGAGCAGGAACAAAATCCTCACCCACAATTACAACTGAAGCTTCGGTTGTATATAAAAAATTTTCATACTTCGGATTCGATAAAAAACAAAGAGATCCCTCACTTCCATTTTCTATCTTAGAGAGCTCGCCAACTTTTACAGTCGCATCACCATCGATGGTGCCATTTATAAATTCGCTTATCTGCTTGGCAGTAAATTGCATTTTACAAAGTTAAATGTTAAATTGATATGAACAAATAAACCTATTGAGGTCACAAATACACTTATTGATACAGGAAAACTAAAAACGGGATAAAAAAATACTTTTTTTGTTAAAAAATGCTAAATAATTCTGGGATAGCACAAAATGTACTTCTCTACGGTTTTGTCCAAAGATTCTAAGTTAGATAAATCCGATGCTTTTGCAATATCAATTATACTATTGTTCTTCAGTAATATATTAATGTTACTGTTCCCTGCATTGTAGGCCCTGTTCTTGATCACATCAGTAAAGACAAAAAAATCAACCTCATCTTCTGTCAGCCTCAGCAGTTGAGCTGCATTATTCCTGAGCATGGCTGTTCTGCCCTCATCCGGCATACCGTTGCTGATCTCAACCTTATACAGATCTCTTTCTGTCAGCATTTTGCACAACCGCGACAAGATTCTGTCGGTATGATCTCTCCACACTTTAATCGCCGTAAAAATATCCTGATCATCCAACTTCATAAATTCTGCCAGATGGATTTCTTTTGAAAAAAATTCCTGTTCAGTTACCTCTTTATTAAGAAAATGCGCGAGTGCCGGAGAGGAAAACAATATATTCCCCGACACGGCCAAAGCCTTTGCCCGCTTGAGTATTTTTACCAGAACCTGCTCCCCGGCAATCACCGTTTTATGCAGATAAACCTGCCAGTACATCAGTCTTCTGGCAATCAGAAACTTTTCTATGGAATAAATTCCCTTCTCTTCGATCACAAGATCATTGTCCAGCACATTAAACATTTTTATGATTCTGTCGAAGCTGATCACCCCTTCGCTTACGCCGGTAAAGAAACTATCCCGGTTCAGGTAGTCCATCCTGTCCAGGTCCATCTGTCCTGATACCAGCTGAGTAAGAAAGCGTTTATGGTAGCGCCCCCTGAAAATATCAATTGCAAAAGTCAGCTTTCCGTCAAACTCCCTATTCAGCTGCTCCATGATGAACATCGAAATATCTTCATGTTTGATCCCCTCTACCAGCGAATGTTCAAGTGCATGGGAGAATGGTCCGTGACCGATATCATGCAGTAAAATAGCGATAGTCGCGGCCTCTTCCTCCTCTGGTGTTATGCTGTGTCCTTTTCCCTTAAGTACCTCTATAGCAAGGCTCATCAGGTGCATAGCACCTAAAGCATGATGGAATCTGGTATGCAGCGCTCCCGGATATACCAGATGTGTCATGCCCAGTTGCTTGATATACCGCAACCGTTGGAAATAAGGATGAGAGATCAGGTCAAATATGATGGCAGAAGGGATACTTATAAAACCATATACCGGATCGTTGATTATTTTCTTTTTGTTCAATACCGAAAAATAAATTATACGGTACAAAAATTGCTATTTTTATCCATACTAAAAAAGGAGACGCTCCTTTTTACAGATAAATTCACATTATAGAGAACAATAATGCAGGAAACCAAGATTTTATGGGCCGACGACGAGATCAATCTATTAAAACCTCATATACTATTACTTAACGAAAAGGGCTATCATGTTACCACGTTCACCAATGGCAACGATGCTCTGGAAGCGTTTGACAAAACACATTTTGACCTCGTGTTTTTAGATGAGAACATGCCTGGAATGAGTGGGCTGGAAACACTTACGGCGATTAAAAATATCAGAAGTGATGTTCCCGTAGTGCTTATTACAAAGAGCGAAGAAGAAAACCTGATGGAAGACGCCATTGGCTCCAAAATAGACGACTACCTGATCAAGCCCGTTAACCCCAAACAGGTTCTGCTTACTATAAAAAAGATAATTGACAATAAGCGCCTTGTAAGCGAACGGACATCCATGGCATACCAGCAGGACTTCAGAAGGCTGGGCATGACCTTAAACGACAAGCTCAGTTACGAGGAGTGGGTGGATGTCTACAAAAAACTGGTCTTTTGGGAACTCGAGCTTGAAAAGCTCGACGATCCACAAATGCACGAGATCCTGACCATGCAAAAGTCTGAAGCCAACATGCAGTTCTCCAAATTCATCGAAGACAACTATCTGGGATGGGTAAACGGCAAGGAAAAAGCACCGCTGCTTTCAAATGAGCTGCTCAAGAAAAAAGTATTTCCGCTAATCAATAACAACGTTCCGGTTTTCTTTATCCTGATCGACAACCTCCGGTATGATCAATGGAGGATTATCAATCCACTGATCACAGAACACTTCAGGCTGGAAGAAGAAGATATCTATTCGAGCATTCTGCCCACAGCCACCCAATATGCGCGAAATGCCATATTTTCCGGATTAATGCCTTTGGAAATGGAAAAGCGCTTTCCTTCATTGTGGCAAAATGATGATGATGAAGGAGGCAAAAACATGCACGAAGGTGCATTTCTGGCCGACCAAATCAAGAGAAGCCTACGCAAAGACTGCAAATTCAGCTACAACAAGATCCTTACCTACGACGACGGAAAAGCCCTGAATGAACAGGTCAACAACCTGTTGCAAAACGAGTTTAACGCCATCGTCTATAACTTCGTAGACATGTTATCTCATGCCAGAACAGACATGCAGATGATCCGGGAACTGGCGAATGATGACGCTGCCTATCGCTCGCTGACCCTATCCTGGTTCGAACACTCCCCACTGATGGAGCTGCTGAAAAAGATCGCTCAGAAAAATGTCAGGGTAGTGATCACTACAGACCACGGCACCATCCGCGTAAAACACCCGAGTAAGGTAATCGGCGACAGGAACACCAATACCAACCTGCGCTACAAACAGGGGAGGAACCTGAACTTTAACGCAAAAGAGGTCTTTTTGATAAAAAACCCACATGAGGCACAATTGCCGAAAATCAACATCAGTTCCAATTATATTTTTGCGAAGGAAGACCGTTACTTTGTTTACCAGAACAATTACAATCAGTTCGTAAACTATTACAACGAAACCTTTCAGCACGGCGGCATCTCATTGGAAGAAATGATCATTCCGGTAGCAACCTACAGCAGCCGCTAACAAACTCATTATTTAAAAAGCGCAAACTCCCTTAAACCAGTGGATATGCGCTTTTTTTATCCTTTTTGATTAATTTTGCTTCCCATGGAAAATAAGAAAATTGAGGTAAAAGGCCTCGCTGATCTTGAAGCGGCAGCACAAGAGCTGCTTGCTTATGCCGGTGGCGAAAAAATATTTATTTTTGAAGGAGAAATGGGTGCTGGAAAAACAACCCTGATAAAGGCCCTGGGCAAGGCGCTTGGAATCACCGAAACAATTTCCAGCCCGACATTTTCTATCGTGAATGAATACCTGGCCGGAACAAAAACAATGTATCATTTCGACTTTTACAGGATCAAAAATCTTCAGGAAGCGTATGACATTGGCTACGAGGAATATTTTTATTCAGGAAACATCTGTTTTATAGAATGGCCTGAAAGAATTCAGGAGCTGCTGCCCCCGGCATACATTAAAGTTGAGATCAGCGCTACCGGGGAAAACGACAGGCTGCTTGTCCTCACAAAAATATAAATTCAATTTTCCATGTGTTGCATTATTTTTGTTAATTTCAAACAAAATATCTAAAAATCAAATGGCTACAGGATTAAGAGAAGATATGGCCGTAATTGCTCAGAAAGGTTTGCTCCAACCCAAAGAGACAATGTCAGAGATCAAACAGAAAGGCAACAGCCTGTATATCGGCATTCCAAAAGAGATCTCCTTTCAGGAGAACAGAATTGCACTCACCCCCTTATCTGTAGCACTGCTGGTCAACAATGGCCATAAAATAATCCTTGAATCAGGAGCGGGTGTTGGCGCCAATTTTTCAGACAAAGATTACAGTGAGCAGGGCGCACAGATCTCCTTTAACAAAAAGGATGTGTTTTCGGCCGATGTAATCGTAAAGATCGCACCCCCCACACTGGAAGAAATAGAGCTGATGCACAAGGGACAGACACTGATCTCGGCCATGCAAATGGGCGGACTAAAAGAGTCTTATCTGAAGGCAATGCTCAGCAAAAAGATAAATGCGCTGTGCTTTGAAAACCTGAGGGACGAAGGGAACGTATTGAGCGTAGTCCGGGCGATGAGTGAAATCGTTGGCGCCACATCGATCTTCATTGCCGCGGAATACCTGAGTAGTGTAACAGGAGGGAAAGGATTGATGCTGGGCGGCTTTACCGGCGTGCCTCCTACCGAAATCGTCATTCTCGGTGCCGGCACAGTAGGTGAATACGCAGCCAGAACGGCGCTTTCACTCGGCGCCGAAGTCAAAGTGTTTGATAGTTCCATATACCGCCTAAGAAGGCTGCAGAACAACCTGGGCAGCCGCGTATTTACCTCCGTCATGCAGCCAATCGTGCTCGAAAAAGCCATTACCACCTGTGATGTTGTGATAGGAGCCATACGGGCGACCCACGGCAGAAGCCCCTGCATCATCATGGAAGAGACCGTCAGCAGAATGAAACCCAATTCTGTCATCATAGATATAAGTATCGATCAGGGCGGCTGTTTTGAAACTTCGGAAGTAACCAACCACAAAGATCCGGTTTTCAGGAAACACGATGTGATCCATTATTGTGTGCCAAATATCGCCTCACGGGTACCGCGGACAGCATCTTATGCGCTCACCAACATCTTTAGCCCCATTTTGGTAGACATAGGGGATATGGGCGGCCTGATGAATGTTGTATGGGACAAGCCGGGTATAAGAGAAGCCCTTTATATTTATCAGGGGCACCTGACCAATAAAGACCTGGCCAACATGTTCAACATCCCTTACAAGGACATTGAGCTGCTTGTTGTCTCCAATCAATAAACCATGGCTGTTTTGTACAGACAGGCGGCCGCCTGCTTACTCCTGTTGCTGCCGTTCGTCACTTTTTCACAGGCTGTCACTACTGATACTTCCGCAAAACTGAAGGTTATAGGTAACAAAGCGTATTTATCTTCGGTAAAAGCCAACCCGGACAACCAGTTGGTGGAAATCAAAAAAGCGATCCCAAACATTACGCTCGACATCCGATACGCTACCAGCAACAATTTCATGAAGCAGGTGATGTACAAACAGGCGCGCGCATTCGCCAGAAAGCCCGTTGTAGCCCGCCTGAAGCAAATTCAGGCCGCGCTCAACGTAAAGGGCTATGGCCTTAAAATTTACGACGCCTACCGCCCATACGCCATCACCGTCGCCTTTTATAAAAAAGCGACAAATAAAGCTTATGTGGCAAGCCCCAAAAAAGGCTCCAAACACAACCGGGGCTGCGCCGTCGACCTGACTCTCATAGATCTGAAAACGGGCAAAGACCTGGAGATGCCCACTCCGTATGACAGCTTCCAGCCCCAGGCTTCCCCCACCTTCTCAGCACTTCCGCCTGCCGCTTTGAAAAACAGGAATTTCCTGATTGCGACCATGCACAAATATGGCTTTAAGGTAATTCACAATGAATGGTGGCACTTCGACTTCAACGGCTGGAACCGATACGACATCATGGACATTCCCTTCGAGAAGCTTTAAAACTTATTATAAAGTTCGGTCATCAACCCTGCCATCGCCTTCCGGACTTCTGACGTGGGATCAACAAAATTATTATTCATGAACGAGAAGATGTAGATCCTGCCCTTTTTCGTCACCAGGTATCCGCTCTGGTTATAAACATTCGATAAACTGCCGGTTTTCCCGAAAACATAAGGCTGATCTGTTTTGGGATATGCATTTTTCAAAGTCCCTGTTTTTCCGCCTGCAGGCAGCAGCGCAAACAGCCGCTTCCGATCGCCGACTTCTGTGTAGATCATTTCGAGTAGGCTAACCAGATCTGCAGGGGTAACCAGATTATATCTGGAAAGACCCGAGCCGTCGACCCAGACCGGTTTCGCGGAAAGGCCTGATAAATAAGTTCTTTGAATATGGTCTATGGCCTTCTCTGTGCTCAGCTCTTTTCCGAGCTGATCTGAATAAACCAGCAAAAGCTGTTCAGCAATGAAATTATCGCTTGGCAGCATCATTTCTTTCAATACAGAATCTTTATGCAGGCCATACACAGTTTTTGCTTCTGCCGGCATTTCCATACCGATCAGCCCCACTGGTCTTTTCAATGTGTCAGCCAGCAAGGCAGCGGTAATGCGCAGATCCACTTTATAGGGCACCTGCTGCTCAAAACCTGCGGGAGGAACCGTTGGGGGATAACGGAATCTGTTACCGTTAAAATCTCTGGTTACCTTGTATGGAGCGTCTTTTACAGAAGAGTCCAGCACGAAGCTGTCGCGAAACAACTTTGGACGAATCACCGCACAAGCTTGTGGTACGGTGATACTAACCAGGTTATCCATTACAGGAAGTTCATTGATCTCGGCCAGATAATAATCGTTGTAATCATCCCAGGCCCATCCCTTTCCATAAACGCCTTCCAGGTACCGTCCATTGGCAAGGAAAAGCTGCTTATTGCTTTGCTTCAGGAATTGATAAGCATCGTTTCCCTTCAGCTTCGTCTGTAAAAAAGACGGATCCCCAGTACCCCAGAAGATCAGGGAATCACCTCTTTCAATATATCTCAACGCAGGAAGCCGGTCTTTGATCATTTTCAGCCCCCCGTAAAATGTGAATAGCTTGGTATTGGAAGCCGGAGTAAAATATTTATCTGCGTTTTGCGCAAAGACCATTTTATGGTCGGCAAGGCTGTAAACAGCAAGGCCAACATAATGGTGCTCCAGAATCTCCGAGTGCCGCAGGTTCCGGCTCACATTTCCGGAGATCATCGTATTAAGCCCACATCCCGGTAAAAAAATGCAAACCGACAGCGCAATTAATACCGTCAAACTCCTGATTTTAGTGCTACTTTTATCCATACTCTTCGACGAATTTATTAAATTAGTTGAATGATCTTTTATGCGAGCCCTTAATTTGTTCATATTACGGATGATTCTGCTTACCGCAGCGGTCCTCGCCTGTAATTCTTTCTGGTCCTGTGCCCAGGAATTTGAATTCAGCGGAAAGAGGAAGAGGCACGCGATCTCTTTCAACCTGATCCGCAACCTGGTAATCATTCCTGTCTATATCAACGGGAAAGGCCCTTTCAATTTTATTTTGGATACGGGCGTCGGGCCGATGATCGTTACAGACACGCTCATCACTAAAGAGATCGATAAAAAAAGACAGCGGCCAATCAAGATCACCGGACTGGGCAAAGGACCCGAAATCGATGCCTTATTGTCTAATGAGGTTTTCGCGACAGTAGGCAAGGCAGACATCAGTTATATCCCCACGGCCATTCTGAAAGAAGACCTGCTCGGTCTTTCCAATTTTGTCGGGACAAAGATCTCAGGGCTGCTGGGCTATTACTTTTTTAAAAGCTTCATTGTCAAAATCAACTACTCAACCAAAAGGCTCATTTTTTATACCCACGACCACCATCGTAAGATCAAAGGGGAAAGGGTTGCATTAGAAATCATTAACAACAAGCCCTATACCACCATAGGTCTGGAGCTCCCGGAGCTCGGACTGATCCGCGCCAAAGTAGTGCTCGACAACGGCGCAAGCCACGCCCTATCGCTCGAGACCCTGAATGGGCGGACGTTTCCTGTTCCCGATGACGCCATAAAAGCAAACCTGGGGATTGGCCTGAGCGGCCCGATCAGCGGAAGCCTTGCGCGGACAGCCTCGATGAAACTGGGCAGTTTCACCTTCAATGGCGTGATCACATCCTACCCCACATACGATGATGCCGCCATTAAGACCTATCTGCTCAACAGGAACGGTAATCTGGGCGCAGACATCCTGACCCGATTCAACATTACCTTCAATTATGCCGACTCGGCCATGTTTTTGAGCAGGAACAGTTCATTTAGCCGCCGGTTTGAGCACGACATGTCGGGTATCGAGCTGTATGTTGAAGACAGCAATCAAAA
>DATFQH010000147.1:0-15868 GCA_035264385.1 Pedobacter sp. | reverse complement strand
GGCCACTTTCACATTTCCGGTAATTTTTCCATCAATTCTGATGACCGACTTGCCCGTAAGCTCTCCGGTTATTGCAAAACCGTCTCCGATTATAGTAGTGATTTCCTGTTGATTGATGTCTGTTATCTGTTTATTTTTCTTAAACATTTATTCGAGTGTTAAAAAAGATCTGGGATTGATTATTTTGCCGTAACGATGAACCTCATAATGAAGATGCGGGCCGGTAGACCTTCCGGTCGAACCTATTTTCCCGATTTTATCTCCCGCCTTTACCTGTTGTCCTACTTTGATTAAAATTTTTGAAAGATGTCCGTAATAGGTCTCAAAGCCATTGCCATGACTGATCACGATACAGTTCCCGTATCCGCCCCTGCGTCCGGCCATTGTCACCCTTCCGCTTGCGGTACTTTTTACAATCTCACCATATTGGCCCCGGATGTCAAGGCCTTTATGGGTCTCCACATTTTCACCAGTAAATGGATTTTCACGATGCCCATAGCCGGAAGTTATCACGCCAAGATGAGGATATCCCATCGGCGTAAAAGCTACATAATCGATCATCTTGTCCAGATGGGTATCGTAAAATTCACCAGTCTCCTGAGCAGACAGAATTTCTGTGCTCTGTTCACCGCCTACATTCGGAATAATCTGACGGATACCCCTTGCTTTAAGGTATTTATTGATGGTAAATAATTTTTTGTCTATAGACTGGTAGTATTTTTTAAGGGCAGAGGTATCTATCGCCGCAGATTCTTTTTTACGTTTCAGCAATTCTTTGGCCAGCTGTTCTTTTGACAACTCCACTGAAGCCCTGCTGGAGCTCAGGTAAAAAATGACGCCCAGTAAAAATACAAAACTCAGGAACAAAGCTCCGACATATTTTTTCCAGTGCAGAATAATGCTGCTGGGAACTTGTATCGGTCTGCTTGAACGCTGATTTTTGTTTACAAAGATAATGGTCGTTTTTTCCCCTTTCCTTGCCATGTTTTAAAAGTTAAAATTTCTTCAGATGCAAATATATGATTTTCAGCCTCATATAAAAGTCTTAAGGAAACCTACTTTTTCTTGTCGGCATAACCGAATACTTTCTGAAGCAGCGTAGTAGACCGTGCCCCGATATTATCTCTGATTTTCAATTCTTCCTGTGCTACCTGAATAAACATTCCTTCAATCGCTTTTTGAGCTACATAGGCAGAAAGATCCGTATTCACAGGTTTGACTAAGGGAAGCTTATTGTACTGCCCTGCGGCATCACCCCAGTATTTTGTAGCGCCCACCTTACTCAGGCTGGCTGTTATCACCGGTTTAAATTTTTCCATCAGCTGATCTGTCGTCACCCTTTTAAAATAGCTGGTCGCGGCATCCTTACTTCCAAATAAAATGTTGGTAGCATCGGCGATGGTCATCTGCTTAATAGCGGAGATAAATATAGGTTTCGCCTCTTTTGCAGCATCTTCAGCAGCGCGGTTTAAACTCGTAATTACATTATCGGCAAGCGATCCAAGGCCAACACTCCTTAAAGTTTTCTCTACCTTTTGTGCTTCCGGAGGAAAAAGAATCTTTAAAGCCAAGTTGCCCAGAAAACCATCCTTTGCAGAAAGCTGGTCAGCCCCTTTTGAAGTTCCGATTTCCAGGGCCTGCTTTAATCCAAGACCAATCTCGGTCGCGGTCGGGTTTCCGCCAGCCGGGATCTGTTTCAATATATTTCCAAGCTGAGCCTGGCTCTGGACATCGCAGCTGCTCAGGGCCATTATAAAGATTGCTATAGTATAAAGACTAATTTTTTTCATCAGGATTATTTGTCTGCTCAAAAGTAAGCAAATCTTTGGCCAGTAATCTGGCCGATTTTGCTAATCTTACAAATTCAGACCTATAACCCTCAGTATCCTTGCCAATCGCGTTCTGTGCATTTTTGATCACCTGATCAAAGCTGGCATGCTGTTTAAACTGAGATTGTCTCAGCAACATCCCAAATTCCGCTACGGCAGCACTAAATCTGAAGTTTTCGGAAGTGTTGGTAAAGGGAAGGCTGGTTTCTGTTACCGGATGCGCGATCAACTTGCTGACATTTCCATCAGGTTTTTTGTAACGCAGCTTTACCGTAAGCATTTCGGTGCTGTTCCCCTGCGCTGCCTTAGGTTTCTGCTGTGCCTGATATTTCAGATCATCAACGCTGCCCGCAAAAGTGCTTTTAACCCCGGCAGGAATGACCTCATACAGCGCAGTTACCGTATGACCCGCACCCATTTCGCCCGCATCTTTCAGGTCGTCATTAAAATCGCGCGCCTTGAGCATACGGTTTTCATAGCCGATCAGCCGGTAAGCCTGCACCTTTGCGGGGTTAAACTCCACCTGCAGCTTCACATCCTTTGCAATCGTAAACAGTGTTCCACCGAATTCATTGATCAGTACCTTCCTGGCTTCGCTGATGTTATCGATATAAGCATAGTTGCCATTGCCCTTGTTTGCCAGTGTTTCCATTTTACTGTCTTTGTAGTTGCCCATACCATAACCCAGCACAGTAAGGAAGACTCCGCTCTTGCGTTTATTTTCAATCAGCTTCTGCATATCCTGATCACTGCTGGCCCCTACATTGAAATCCCCGTCGGTCGCCAGGATTACCCTGTTGTTACCGTCTTTAATGAAGTTTTGCGTAGCCACCTGATAAGCCAGTTCAATACCCTGTCCGCCTGCAGTCGAACCACCTGCGCTAAGCTGACTTAAAGCCTCTTTTATCTTAGTTTTATGGTCTCCAGGCGTCGAAGGCAAAACCAGGCCCGCGCTGCCCGCATATACTACTATGGCAACCTTATCGTCCGGTCTAAGCTGATCTGCCAGCAGTTTAAATGAAGAAACAAGCAAAGGCAGTTTGTTGTCCTGATTCATCGAACCGGATACATCTATAAGGAATACCAGATTGGATGCAGGAAGATTTTCAGTGGTGATCTTTCGTCCCTGCAACCCAATCTTCACCAATTTATGGCTGGTATTCCACGGAGCGCTTGAAATTTCTGTGTTGATATTTATCGGATCATTGCCTTTAGGCTGGGCATAGTCATAATCAAAATAGTTGATCATTTCTTCTATCCTTACCGCATCGGCAGGGGGTAGGTTTCCATTATTGATGAACCGGCGTACATTTCCGTAAGCAGCAGCATCTACATCAATGGAAAATGTAGAAAGCGGGTGTGTCAGCGCTGTTTTAAATGCATTTTCAGTAATTGAGGCATAAGATTCAGCGTTAGGCTGAGGGCTGTTCTGAATGTTTAGCCCGCTTACCTTTCCCTGCACCAATTGCTCCACATTAGCTATAGGAACATTCTGCGCCAGCCTGTCGCTGACGATGTAGGAACTTGCCGTAGACGGTTGTTTCGCGTGTTTGCTGTAACCACGTACTACAATTTCATCGAGCCTGTTTGGGACCTCTTTCATTTTGACATTGATCACCCGCCTGCCGTTTATCTTTACAACTATATTCTCATAAGCTACTGCGGCGAATAACAATTCTGAGTTCCCTTTTAATACAGATATGCGGTATGTTCCATTTGCGTCAGCCTGTCCGGCTGGCACCGGCTTAGACTGAGGTGTTGCCACAACAAATATGCTCGCATGGGGGATCGCCTCACCGGAAGCCAAGTCTGTCACCATCCCGGTAATGGTTTGCGTTTCATCTTTAACTGCCTTAAAAGCAGTGAATAGCATAATGAGCAGCACAGGTAAAAATAGCTTTTTCATATCGTTTGGTTTTTCCTAATGATGTAAGCATTACAGAAATTCCATAGCACTGTCAAAAAATATTTTTATACTTGAGAAAATTACCCTAACTACCCCTTGAAGTTTATAAAAAACAATGCCAAAATTCAGGAGCAGGACGATGCTGCTTTAGTTGCACGCTACAAAACCAGCGGTGACCTGGAGGTGTTGGGCCTGCTTTACAATAAGTATATGCACCTGGTGTTCGGAGTTTGTATGAATTACCTCAAGGATGAAGAGCAGAGCAAAGATGCGGTAATGCAAATCTTTGAAGAGCTGGTCGTCAAACTAAAGATCCATGAAGTCCAGAATTTTAAAAGCTGGCTGCATGTACTCTCCCGAAACCACTGCCTGATGGCGCTTCGCAAAACTGGGAAGCACACAATCGTTTCTTTAGAAGATTCTTTTGTGGAAAATACAGATTTTGTGCATCTTGATGTCGATGATACAAAAGAAACGAAGCTCAGCGCTATGGAAAAGTGTATGGAAACACTTCCGGAAGAACAGCGTGTGAGCGTGGATTTGTTTTATTTGCAGGAAAAGTGCTATAAAGAAGTGGCGGAAATTACCGGGTACGACATGTTAAAGGTAAAAAGCTACATACAGAATGGAAAGCGCAATTTAAAAATTTGTATAGAAAGGAATAGCGGTGAATAAGGATTGGTTAGATATAGCGATTTTAGAGGATTATCTTGAGGGTAAACTGGACTCCAAAACCATGAATAGGGTAGAGCGTGAGGCACTGGAAGATCCTTTTGTTGCAGAAGCTCTTGCCGGCCTCAGTGCCGCTCCGAAAAGATCATTCCAATCTATTTCCCTGCTGCAAAAACAATTACAGGAGCGCGTGGCTCAGCAGCAGCACACAAAGAAAACAACGGTGATCACCTGGCAGCGATTGAGCATTGCCGCTACGGCAGCAGTCTTGTTCATTTCTGTTGGTATCATCTTCTGGATGAAGCAAAATAACTATCAGCATATGCTTGCCGGGAAATCAAAAAAGGTAGACGTAAATATCGCACCCAAAGAATTAGCAGATCGCATAGCTGGATCAGACCAGCAGATTTCCGCAGCTCCAGCCACAGCAACCGGCGCAGCCGGCAATGTTATTGATAGCGCCTTTAACGCCGCAAAAGCCAATGCACTGGCTTCAACGGCTAGGCCAAATGGCAAAGGTACAGCTCAAACTGATCACAATCCCGCCGCAGACGCCCCGGGAGCAGAATTAAGAGAAGTAGAAATCGCAACTGTTGTCCCTTTACGTCAGCAAACTACTACACTATCTTCTTCAGCAATCGCTACCGCAGTTCAAACTGCTTTAATCCGAGGTAAAGTGACTGACAGCGCCAGCGGAGAACCCCTGGCAAATGTGAACATATTTATAGACAAAAGGCCGAAAGGGCAGACAAATGAGCAGGGAGAATTCGAGATCAATGCAGACAGCGTTACCGCCGCCTCACAAATACTCGCTGCATCGGTAAGTTATAAAAATGCAATAATGCCTTTAAAGCTTAACGAAGCTAACAACCTTATCCTTTCAGAAAGTAAAAACCAGGTGAACGATGTCGTGATCCGCGGGTATCAGAAGCGATCAAAAGAGGAACCTGCCGCAAACTCATTCGCTGCCAGCGGTAAAGAAGCGCGGAACGTTCCAGTCGGCAATGTTGAACAGGTGTTGCAGGGCAGAGTTTCCGGATTGAACATTCAGAAAAGCGAGCCTTATCCATCAGTAGGATGGCGGGCATTTAAAGTCTACCTTATTAGAGAGAACCGGTTCAGTGCTGGAGTTAAAGCCGGTCAGTCTGCAGAGTTTCAGTTTACACTTAAAAACGGAAAGCCCGCAGACGTTAAAGTTATCCGCGGGCTCTCCAAGCTCTATGATGCCGAAGCAATAAGATTAATCAGAAACTGGCCAAAGTGGCACGGATTTTCCGGAGCCAAGCCAGTTACCGTAATTCTGGATTACTAAAAGAACAAATGGATTACGCTGTAAACCAGTGCAGCAAGAGTAGCCGATACGGGAATGGTAAGTACCCATGCCCATAACAAACTCACCGTCACACCCCATCTCACGGCCGAAACCCTTTTCAGAAGGCCAACCCCAACAATAGATCCTGTAATGGTATGCGTAGTAGATACCGGTATACCAAAATGTTCAGTAATACCCAGTGTCACCGCACCCGCAGATTCCGCCGCGACACCTTCGAAAGCATTTACTTTGGTGATCTTGGATCCCATTGTCTTAACTATTTTCCAACCCCCGCTCATTGTGCCCAGTGCAATTGCCGCATAACAGGAAATTGGAACCCACTCAGGCATGGCATCACCAGTCTTCAACACGTTGGCCGCTACCATGGCGACGTAAATAATACCCATTACCTTTTGCGCATCATTACCCCCATGCGTAAAGCTCAGCGCAGCAGATGAGATCAACTGAAGCCGCTTAAACCATTTTT
Source organism: Pedobacter sp. (assembly GCA_035264385.1). Lineage (GTDB taxonomy): Bacteria > Bacteroidota > Bacteroidia > Sphingobacteriales > Sphingobacteriaceae > Pedobacter. Next base: position 9,662 of record DATFQH010000147.1, on the reverse strand, counting down.
CAGCCACAGAAGGCCGGGCGTGTTTAAAAATATGCAGAATAATAATTGAAATGATCACCGAAATAACCATCCCGATCACAGGAGCCAGCACAATAAACGCAACAACCTTAACAATTGGAGCTATATTTATTGCAGACATTACATTTGCGCCAACCGCCACAGCCTTTGCCATGCCGGCACCTGCAAACCCCCCGATCAGTGTATGGGAAGAACTCGAAGGAATTCCAAACCACCAGGTAAATAAATTCCACATGATAGCTGCCAGTAGACCAGACAAAATAACTTCCAGCGTAATGAAATTTTCTACCACAGTTTTCGCGATAGTATTCGCTACTTTGTGGTCGGTAAAATAGAAATATGCGGCAAAATTAAATAACGCCGCCCAAAGTACTGCCTGAAAAGGAGACAGCACTTTCGTAGAAACGATCGTTGCAATTGAATTTGCAGCATCATGAAAGCCGTTGATATAATCAAAGGCGATTGCCAGCACAATTACTACGATCAATAAGGTACTTACCATTTTTTGAAGATTTAAGCGTTCTTTACCAAAATAGATTCCAGCACATTTGCTGCATCTTCACATTTGTCTGTTGCCATTTCCAGGGTTTGCAGTACTTCTTTCTGTTTGATCAGTTCGATGGCATTTGTTTCAAACTCAAACAAGCGGGCAATTGCAAGGTTACAAACATAATCCGCCTGATTTTCTCCGCTGTTGATCCTTACGCAGGCATCAGCAATTATCCGGATATTTTTAAAGCTCCTAAGTTCCTTAATTGCTTTTTCAAGATCGGTACACATTTCTACTAGTAATTCAGCAAGTTTGATCATGGCGTCACCAATATTGGTAATGTTATACAACTCAATATTGCTGGCAGAAGCATGAATATAATCCGCAATATCATCTATAGCACTTGCCAGGGCATGAATGTCTTCCCTGTCAAATGGAGTAATGAAGTTTTTGCTCAGCTCCAGGAAGATCGAATGTGTAATGTCATCGCCAACATGTTCCAGGCGTTCAACCTCTTTGATGTACTCTTTTCTTTTTTCAAGATCAGACGCGCTCAGTGCCAGCAGCAGCGCCTCAGAAATTTTCAATACATTACTTCCTGCCTGTTCAAATAAAGGTTGGAACTTTTTGTCTCTAGGGGTGAAGAACTTAAAAATGCTATTCATCTTTTATATATAATATGATACAAAAGTATGAGTGTAATGTTAAGTTAATGTTAACTGTTAAGTTTTTTGGTTAATGAAGGAAATAGATCAGCCCATTTTTTGAAGTGTAAACGCAAAAGTAGTACCAATCTGCTGTGTACTTCTAACAGAAATGATCTGCTGGTGTGCCTCAAGAATGTGCTTCACGATAGCCAGACCTAAACCCGTACCACCTTCCTCTCTCGATCTGTGCGTGTCTATCCTGTAAAAGCGTTCAAATAATCTGGGCAGGTGTTTTTCATCGATCCCTATTCCATCGTCCGTCACTTCAATCAGGTATTGGTCATGCAGTTCAAATATCTTGATCGCAGTTGATCCGTTGTGCTTTCCATATTTCAGCGAATTCTCAATCAGGTTCATCATCACCTGTCTGATCTTTTCCCTGTCTGCTTTAACGTAGGCAGGATAAGTATATTTTTCCTTGAAAGAAAGCGTGATGTTCTTGGTTTCTGCTTTGTCCTCCAGGGTTTCCATTACTTCCTTGGCCAGCCCCACGAAGTCGAACTTCTGATAATTGATCGGAATTTCACCCGATTCAAGTTTGGAAATAGAATCCAGATCATTGATGAGGTAGCTCAGACGTTCAACATTATCCGCAGCCTTCTTTAGGAATTTGGCAGCTGTTTCAGGATCATCAATCAGGCAATCCTGCAAAGTGTCTATATAGCCCTGAACAGCAAAAAGTGGTGTTTTAAATTCGTGCGACACATTAGAAAGAAACTCACGTCTGAACTGTTCCTGTTTTTTCAGTACATCAATCTCTTTCTTTTTTGCGCCCGCCCATTCTTTTACTTCCTGCTCTACATCATTTATCGGATCAGAACTTACATATTCGCCCAGTGCATCCTTCAAGTCCTTTCCTAGCTTCAAGTTGTGGATCAGCTTATAGATCAGAACGATCTTGGAATATATATACTTTTCGAGCAAGTAGTAGAAGACGACGAAAGAAGTGCAAAAGGCAGCTCCGAATGAAACTGACATATAATACCAGCTGTGCTGAAAATAAAAATTCACCAGGCCTATGGAAAGCCCTACAGCAAGCGCTGCAATCAGAACCAATACACTTAATTTCATTTCTTATCGACTAAATCCGCACAAGAAGAAACACTTGCCGGCACAGGCAATTTACAAGATAAATTTAAAACTTAACGGATTTCGGTAAGATATTTCCAATACCTTTTTGGAACATGCCTGACATGTAGTTTTGTGTTCTTTCTGGCCTCGATATTTGCGCTTTTAAAATAATTTTTCCATAAAGAAGCATACAGATCTTCATCAACATCTAGATTGGCCATTCCCGGTTTCTTTAAGGCTCTTTCGTCCGAGCGTTCCAAATGTACTTCCTCTACTTTTTTCATATCATAACAGATTCCGTAATGCCTGCTGATGTCATAAATTATCCATTGCTGATCGGCATACCTGTCTTTAAAATGTTTCATGATCAGCGGAAGCACATTGAAATCAGGATCCACAGCGCAATAAAACATTCCGTCCTTCAATTGCCGAAATCGGATAAAGGCTTCCATTCTGTGCTTCTCACGTTCTACCATCCGGGCAGTTTTAGCAATTCTCAATACATGCTCATTGCCATAATTCGTCTCTGCGCCAGCAGAATGATTAAAGATATAACAACAAAATTCGAACAAAGATTGAAACATGGCGGGATCTTCTGCCAAAAACGCACAGTAAAATTTTCGCAGCCAGGTTGCTGGTAATTTGACCATTAGGCCTTTCCAGACGCGGTCTGCCTTACTGGCATCATTACATATGCACAGAACCGGACTAAATACATCGGGTAGATAAGTGGTATCTGTTTTGATCAATACGTCGCCGGGTTTTCTCTCAAAGCATTCAAAAACGGCACAAAGCAGTCCCTCAAGGCTTCCGTCTATTAAGTAAACCGTCATGTAAATAAGTTTAGCTGATCATTCCCTGCTTTCAGGTATTTACTTTCACTTTCGGCAAGAATGAACGATTTGATCTGCGTATGCTGAAACTCCTTTAGCTGGTATGGGCTATCTGCACAACGGATAAAATACTTTGCCCTGTTATACGCTATCCCAATCTTCTTTAATTGATCAATTCGTAGTTTTCCGAATTTACGGGCCTGAACGATCTTTTGCGCAGAACTTATGCCGATGCCAGGTACTCGAATAATCATTTTATAAGCCGCAGTATTGATATCTATGGGGAAATATTGAAGGTTTCTCAAAGCCCAGCTCAGTTTAGGATCTATATCCACATCCAGATGCGGGTTGGCATCATTCAGCAGCTCATTGACATGAAACCCGTAAAATCTCATCAGCCAGTCCGTCTGGTAGAGCCTGTTTTCCCTGATCAGCGGTGGCTGGGTGCCAATCATTGGCAGGCGATTGTCATGGCTTATCGGCACATAACCTGAATAATAAACTCTTTTTAAGGAAAAGGAACGGTAAAACCGATCAGCTGTCTGCATAATATCTTTGTCTGTTTCGCGCGTGGCACCAATAACCATTTGCGTACTCTGTCCCGCAGGCACAAATTTTGGAACGCTCCGGATCAGCTTTTTTTCCTCTGTAAACTGCATGATTTGGTTCTGGACGAAACCAAGGGGCCTGATTACATCAAGGTGACTTTTTTCAGGAGCCAGCAATTTTAACCCGATCTCTGTAGGCATCTCCAGGTTAATGCTCATGCGGTCAGCATACATACCAGCCTCTCTGATCAGCTCGTCACTGGCGCCGGGGATAGTCTTCAGATGAATATAGCCATTAAAATTCTCTTCCAGGCGGAGCTTTTTAACTACTCTAAGCAGCCGCTCCATCGTAAAATCGGCATTCTTAAAAATGCCCGAGCTTAGGAACAAGCCTTCAATATAATTTCTGCGGTAAAAATTTATAGTCAATGAAACCACCTCCTCTACAGTAAAGGCTGCCCTTTCTATATCGTTGCTTTTTCGGGAAACGCAATAAGCGCAATCAAAAATGCAATGATTGGTTAACAGAATCTTTAAAAGTGAAACGCAGCGGCCATCTTCAGTATAAGTATGGCAAATTCCAGAGGCATGACTATCGCCCAGGCCCTTGTTTTCGTTTTTCCTGGTTCCTCCGCTCGAGGAACACGAAACATCATACTTTGCGGCATCTGCCAGAATATTTAGCTTTTTATGAATTTTATCCTGCATAGCAATGAGATCAGCTAACAAAAATAGTAAATAAAACTAATATAATTAGTTTTTCACAAGAAAGAAAGTATTCTTGAAAGCGCTTAGATTTCCGAATAAAACTGATCCAGATAAGCCTGCATAAATTCATGGCGCTGTGCGGCCATCGCCCTGCCCGCATTTGTTTTCATCAGATCCCTCAGCAGCAGCAGTTTTTCATAGAAATGATTAATTGTAGGATTCACAGCAGATTTATACGCTTCCTTGGTCATATTCAGGTTAGGTTTGATCGACGGATCATAAAGTACCCGGTTCTTATATCCGCCGTAAGTGAATGCTCTTGCTATCCCGATGGCTCCAATAGCATCCAGACGATCCGCATCCTGGACAACCTCGAGTTCTTTGGAATGGAAGTCTATTTTCCCAAGACTGGCCTTATAACTTAGGTTTCTAATGATCTGCTGGACATGTATAATCACCTGCTCGTCTATTTCTAAGTTCTTCAAAAACTCTCCGGCAATCTGAGGGCCAAGTTCCTCGTCACCATTGTTGAATTTGCTGTCTGCAATATCATGAAGCAGCGCTGCAAGCGAAACGATGAGCGCATTGCCATGTTCTGTTTCGTTAATTTTCAAAGCGTTTTTATAAACGCGCTCAATGTGAAGCCAGTCATGTCCGGCTTCTGCGCCTGCGAGTGTTTTTTTTACAAATTGGATAGTCTCTGCTATAATCTGCTCCATAATTCTTTTTATAGAGCAAAGATAACTGAATTATGCAGATGAAGAGGTCTCCAATTCCTCACCTTCCGAAAGGATCCGGATCAGATCGGAAGATTCATGGTCAATGAGCTGAACCGCTTTGATATCCAGGATCGCCGCAATATTGAACAGCCTATCTAGCGTAATCTTGCTATAACCCAGTTCTATCTTACTGTAAGCATTTTGGGAGATCCCAATTTTTGCCGCCAGGTAATCCTGTGTATAATTTCTGAATTCTCTTATTTTTCTAATGTTGCTGGCAACAGTTTTACTTTTTGAGACAAATAGATCAGTCATAATTCGTGTAATTATCCTTGTAAGGAGTAATAAACGAAACAAAATGACAGACGGATTTTAAAACAACCTTTTTTTTCAAAAACCTAGTCGTTAACCGATCTTAAGCCTTCCGGCCTTCTGGAGCCATCATAAAGTTCATATTCCAGCATGCGGCAGTCCAGCTTTCCATTATAAAATTCTATTTTGCGCTCGGCCTTTAGTCCGATCTTCTTAGCCAAATCAGGGTTTCCGGTAAAAATATAACCAAAATAACCCTTGCACTTTTGCTTCATGAAATCACCCATGCGTTTATAGGTCAGCTCGAGTTTAGAATGGACACCAAGCCGCTCTCCGTATTCCGGATTAAAGACTACCACACCCTTGCCCGTTTCCGGTACCTGAGTTTCCTCAAAATCACAGACCTCAAACGAGATCAGCGTATCCACGCCTGCTGTTTTTGCGTTTTTCCGGCTTACATCTACAGCATCTTCAGAAATATCCGTTGCAATGATCTGCAAATCAATGTTTTTGATGACCTGATCCTTTAAAATCCTTCTTTCCGCGAAAAAAACTTCTTCATCATAGCCAAGTATATGCATGAATCCATAGTTCATTCTGAATAAGCCCGGTCTGCGGTTGGTAGCAATCAATGCTGCCTCAATGGCCAACGTTCCTGATCCGCACATCGGGTTTACAAAAGGAGATTTCCGATCCCATTGTGTACTCAACACCGCTGCTGCAGCCAGGGCTTCCAGCATTGGTGCCTTCCCCGGAATTTTACGGTACCCATGTTTGGCCAGCGTTTCGCCCGAAGTATCAAGGAAAATATCCGCTTCACTGTCTTTCCAGTACAAATGTACCACAGCTTTATTGGCATCAGAACCAGAATTCGGGCGAATGCCCTTCTTGTCCTTGATGCGGTCAACTATGGCGTCCTTCACTTTAAGGTTCGCGAAAAGAGGGGTGGTAATGGTAGGGTTATCCACATTTGAGGTAACAGAAAAGTAACCTGCAAAATCGATCAGCTCTTCCCATGGCATGTCTTTAAGAACGGCATACAATTCTTCAGGGTTCCGGGCGTTAAAGCTCTTTAAATTGTACAGGATTTGGCTTGCGCAACGTAAGTTGAGGTTTAGTTTTATACACTCGGAAAGTGTAATGTCCAGCTCAACACCTGTAGGGAAATCCCTTACAATGGTATAGCCAAGTGCTTTTACTTCCTCCTGAAGATAAACAGATAGGCGTTTGTTGCAGGTGATGATCACCTTCGATTTGTTGTGGAAAACTTGCATAGTATAAAGTGCGAAGTTATCAATAAAAATATAGAGATTTGGCTTGTTAAGCATAATAAACAGTATATAGTATGGAAATAAAAGGAAAAGTGCACGAGATAGGAGCCTTACAGCAGGTAAGTGAAACTTTTAAAAAACGTGATCTGATAATAGAGTATGCAGAAAACCCTACTTATCCGGAATACATCAGGTTTGAAGCCCTACAGGATAAAACAGCTTTATTCGATAGCTTAAAAACAGGAGATGATATAGAAGTTTCCTTTAATTTACGCGGACGTCCATGGACAGACAAAGCCGGTAAAACTTCGTACTTTAACAGCCTTGTGGTATGGCGCATCAATGCCCTAACCAATGCTGCCGCTGCTCCTGCAACGCCTCAGTATGCTCCGCCTGCCGATCTCAGCAGCGCACCGGGTGGGGATGATGATCTTCCTTTTTAATAAAGACCTTTTTTAAATAAACAAATTAACAACCGATGCCGCCTTAGAACCAGGGCGGCATTTTTTGTGCGGTCACCTGATCAGCTTATAGTCAGCATCATAAAGTGCGGTCAGCACACTGTTTCCCGCTGCGTCGATCTTCAGGCCCCCAAACTTTGCCGCTTCAAATTTCTTTCCCTTACCTTCCTCAAAAAAATAAGATCCGGCACCAAGCTGAATCTGAAGGAAATGGAGGTCACCCTTAGAAAAATATTTAATGGCCTGTTCCCCTGTTTTTAGCGGCTGCAGGTCTTTCTGAAAACGGATTCGCTGTGCTACTCCTTGAGGATCAATCCTAACTATGCAGTAACCGCGTTTTTGCAGGTATTTTAACCCTGTAATATCATTGACTTTATAATTAAGCTGCATATAATCGCCTTGCATCAGCGATCTGGGGTCAACAGGCGCCAGCTCCAGTAAAACGAGCTGCCCTTCCTTCAACGTCTTTTCCTTGGCCGCTATGGTCCATCCAAAATAACCCAGCAGCAATAACAAGTTAAATACTATTACAATCCCTTTAATCCTGCTCATAACGTTTCAGTGTTTTTTTGAGAATAACCCATGCCAACATAAACAGTGCGCCTGTGGCCATCATAATTTCAGATTTGACCAGCAAAGTATACTCCAGGTTATAATAATACTGGCCGGTAAAATAAAAAAGCGCAGCTAGGCCAAATATCAGACCCAGTCTGTGCCCTGTATGAAAGCTGATCATCAGGATCAGCAGTGCACCGCACACCGCCGGAACAAAGAAGGCCAGCAGTAAAACAAGGCCAGACACCAGATAGATCAGATTGCGGTTTCTTTTTTCGGCAATGCCAAGATCTGTAACGATATGATGCAGAAAAAATAAGATGATCCCGATGATCGCAGCAGAAGAGATCCATTCATGGTTTATCTGCCATGTATTGACCATTCTGTTAACCGCAAGGGAACTCAGCAGGCCTAGCAGCGAACATAGCAAACCATTGCGCAGGGGGTTGTAGACCTTACTCATTCGCGCGAAAGCCAGGTATTTTGGTTCCTTCAGGCTTAGCAAAGTATAGACCAGTGTGACTAAAGCAACCAGCACATGGATAAGATCAAACCAATCATTGATGTTGATCAGTGAAAACAGGCAAATATTAATGGCTATGACAGATAAAAAATTGAACATATATCCGATACTGAAAAATGGTACCGCAACCGCGATGACAAGCATGACCAGTGTCGTGAAATTATCACTGTTGCTCAGTTTTTCAATACCAAAGCCGATCATTGCACAAGCGGCCACATATGCGCCAATGCAAGCAGTGTCCAATACCATATTATTTATCCTGTTATCCAGAAAGACAGCCAGGATCAAAACCACGGGGCCCAAAATTACCATGGTCACTGCCGAATCTCCCAGCAAAAGAAAGACCCAGCCGGATAAAAAACCACTGGCGAGCAGTCCGCTGGCTACGGATAAGATCTTAATACCCATTCCCTGATAGGCCTGCTGCTCTACTTTGATGGCCTCAGCGAATGTGGGTTCCTGATTGATGCTCCCGTTAACTGTTTCCATTCCAGGTTTTGTTTAATTTCAACAACTGACGGATCAGCACCGTTACTGTGCCAATGATGAACATTGCAGCAAAAAAAGTCATGAATATGCCGTCCCAGTGAACATGCTGGAAAAAAAGAGCCGTTAACATAACCAATACACTGAGCGGCATGATGCACAGCAGATACAACGAGTGCTGCCTTACACTATAATAAACTCCTGCCGCGTAACTGAGGCAAGCAACAGGTACAATAACCCACAACTCCGGTGCATGGGATGCGAAAATGCCCGACACCATGCTCGCGGTCATTAGGAAAACGGCCAGCAACGCAACGGCCTTTGAAAACCAGTCTGGCACAACTGAAATTAGTTTGGTACCGCCCAGAAGTTTTATCAGTATTAATGCGGCTGTATTAAAACTAAATAAGGTCAGACATATCAGTGATGTTGGCCAGTCTGGCCCTGTTTGATCGATATAGAGGCTAAATGTCATGTTGATCAGCAGGATCAGCATAAGCCAGAGCGGAGCAAAATCGGCAACAATGGCCCATAGGAAAATGAATAGGGTCCAGCCCAAAAAGAAATCATAGGCATCTGCCCCGGTCTGATAAATCTGCCCGAATACAGAAAAAAGCAACCCTACCAGTACAGAGGTGCCGGTCAATAAAATATTGCTGATCAGTACATTCTTACTGGTAAAAAAGGTAGCAGCAATCCCGATAACAATCAATGCTCCGGCGATGCCCAGTTTTGCAAACTTATGCAGCTCTTGCCAGTTATAAGCAAAAAAGAAAATGGTTCCGGCGGTTAAAAATGCGAGGCCGATACTCAGCAGTGCAATGTCAATAAATTTGGCCCAGGCAGGCTGATCTGCATAAATGCCCCCCTGCTCAAACATGGTTTTGATCTCTCTGGCAGGAAGTCGCTGATATCTGCTGGTGATCTGTATGATGTTGCGCGTTAATTTGGGTGCTGCCA
>DATFQH010000146.1:0-15526 GCA_035264385.1 Pedobacter sp. | reverse complement strand
CTACAACATTATAATCTTTTATTTTGGCTTTTTTAGCAGCTGCGGTAATGGCGTCTTTGAAACTGCCTGTACGATCAGCAAGACCTATCTTGACAGCATCTGTGCCCACCCAGACACGGCCACCACCAATACTGTCTATATATGCTTTCGTTTTTTTGCGGCCATTGGATACATGCGTGATGAATGTATCATAGACATGGTTTACATCCTGTTGGATGATTAGCTTTTCTCCCGCTGTCATTGGTCTGCTGACGCTCATGATGTCTGCGTATTTACCGGTTTTAACTCCGTCGAAGGTGATACCTAGTTTATTATTGAGCAGATTCTGAAAGTTTGGAATGACACCGAAAACTCCTATAGAGCCCGTAATGGTATTGGGTTGCACAAAGATGGAATCAGCTGCGCATGCAATATAATATCCACCGGAAGCGGCGACATCCCCAAAAGAAGCGATTACCGGTTTTGTCTTTTTCGTGAGCAGGATTTCTCTAAGTATGACATCGGAAGCCAGGGCACTTCCTCCGGGAGAATTGACGCGGAGTACAATGGCTTTCACACTGCTGTCCAGGCGTGCTTTCCTGATCGTTCTGGAGATCTTTTCAGAGCCAATGGTTTCATTGTTGCCTTCACCGCCCATGATATCTCCGTTCGCGTAGATAACCGCAATCTTTTCTTTATTGCCGGAATCTGTTTCTTCAGACAGGCTTTTGGCATAGTCATTTATAGTGACGGAAATTATGTTATTTTTCTTTTCTGTGTCGCTCAGTGATTTCAATTCCTCGAGTATCTCGTCTTTATATTTTAATCCGTCAACCATTCTAAAAGCCAAAGCATCCTTAGCCTGATGAACCTTGTACTCGTCGGCAATTTGATGAAGTGAATCGGTACCGATATTTCTGCTTTTCGAGATTCCCTGCAAAAAGGTATGGTACAAGCCATTTAAATAGGCTGTAACCTGTTCACGGTTGTTATCGCTCATTTTATCAGTGATAAATGGCTCGACAGCACTTTTATAACTTCCTACACGGATGATCTGCGCTTCAACGCCCAATTTGTCGAGCGCGCCCTTAAAGAACATCAGCTTTGAGCTCAGGCCTTTAAATTCTAGGGCTCCTTGTGGGTTCAGATAAACTTTGTCTGCTGCTGAAGCCAGGTAATAAGCACCCTGGGTATACACCTCGCTGTAAGCGATAACCTTTTTTCCGCTTTTCCTGAAATCGATAATGGCATTCCTGATCTCAGTCATTGTAGCATAACCGGCGTTGGGAGAGGACACGCTTAGGTAAATGCAGGTGATCTTGTCATCCTTTTTGGCCTTTTCCAAAGACCTGATGATGTCGTTAAAACCGATGCTTCTTTCAGCATCAGAGCCTACAATTGGCAGGTTTGCAAAAGTATCATGCGGAGTGCGTTCTACAATTGCCTGATCGAGATTTAAGAACAGCACAGAATTGTTACTAATGAGTACACTTTTGTCATCATCTATGGAAGAGATTATACCTATGATCAGCGCAAATGTCAGTACACCGATTATAGCGATAGAAATGATAAAACCTAAGATTGTAGCAAAAACATACTTGAAAAATTCTCTCATGTGCGGGTTAAGTATTTAATTTGTAAATATAAATAAAAAAATACCCTAAGGGGCTTGTATGGCATTGGATAACAAAAAAGTTTATTTGTTACTTGGTAGTAATCTCGGGGATAGAATGCAGTTAATTCAGGATGCTGTTGACAAAATTGGAGAGAAGATAGGGACGGTTTTCGCACAATCCTCGGTCTACGAAACAGCCGCCTGGGGCAAACAGGATCAGCCGTCTTTTTTAAATGTAGCACTCGGTGTGGGCACAGGATTGAGTCCATTGGAAGTTTTAGAGGAAGCATTAAAAATAGAACAGGAGCTGGGCAGAATAAGAGACGAAAAATGGGGTGCCAGACTAATGGATATAGACCTGATTCTTTACGATGACCTGATTGTAGATGAAAAAGACAGGCTGCATATTCCGCATCCGCATATGCAGGACAGGAAATTTGTTCTCGAGCCACTTGCTGAAATCGCCTCCGATTATTTGCACCCGGTGTTGAAAAAAACTGTATCAGAGCTACTGAAAAGTTTATCTGATAAATTGACAGTATCAAAAATTAATTTTTAGTTTTGTTTAGATGATTAACGTAGAAAAAAATAATGAACCTTTAGATCTGACCTATCTTAGAGATATGTGCGGAGACAGCGCTGAGTTTATCATTGAAATGATTGATATTTTCAAAGCACAAACTCCGTTGTACATCGCCGAACTTCAGGAAGCTGTCGCCGGGCAGGACTGGAGTAAGGTAGCCGCAAGTGCGCACAAGATTAAACCAACATTTGTATATGTGGGCAGGGAAGATGCGAAGGAATTTATGCAACAGATCGAGCATGACGCCAGAGAATTAAATAATCTTGATTTACTGCCAGGGAATTGTGCAGAGATATCGGCCTTTACAGAGGTGCTGTATAAACAGCTTGATGTTGCCAGGGCAGAACTGGAAAAAAGACTTTAATTGTAGCCTGTTTTTCCGGCTTGTCTGAAATGCAGTATAGAGAGTCCGATATATAATATCAGGATAAAAGGTACAGCTACAAATTTAAGAAAGACGATCAGTAGTGCAGAAAGGATCAGGAAAATGTACTTAATCTTGTTCAGCTGCCAGCTTGAGGAACCAAATTTGAGTGAAAAAATTCTGATCTCACTCACCAGCAATCCGCTCAGTAAAATGGTAAGGGCCAGTAGCAAAATCGTTGAATTGATAACAGCAGGATAATCCTGCCGAATGAATGGAAGTGAAACGACGAAAAGTGTATTCATAGGCGTATTGAGACCTATGAAATCTTCAGTTTGCCTGGTGTCAATATTAAATTTTGCGAGTCTCAGCGCAGAGAAAACCGTAATGATAAATCCTGCATAGGGCAGGTATGGGGATGAATAGTCACTTTGTGCAAGTAACTGGAACATAACCACTCCGGGTAAGAAGCCAAAGCTAACCATGTCGGCTAAAGAATCGAGTTCCTTACCGATAGCAGATTTTACATTTAATAACCTGGCCGCAAATCCGTCGAAAAAATCGAATATCCCTGAAAGCAAAACAAAGTGGGCCGCTGTTTCCAGCTGGCCCTGAAAAGCATAAACAATCCCGATGCAGCCTGAGAACAGATTTGCACAGGTTACTGCATTCGGGATGTGTTTTTTAACCATTGAACTAGCTGTTCATTGAAATTAAGAATTCTTCATTGCTTTTGGTGCCTTTTATTTGTGCCTGTACAAATTCCATCGCCTCCTGGGCGTTCATGTCTGCCAGGTGATTGCGCAGGATCCATACACGCTGTAAGGTATCTCTGTCGTGTAACAGATCGTCCCTTCTTGTGCTTGAAGCAGTAATGTCAATTGCAGGGAAGATACGTTTGTTAGATAATTTACGGTCTAACTGAAGTTCCATATTACCTGTTCCCTTGAATTCTTCGAAGATCACCTCGTCCATTTTAGAGCCGGTATCTGTAAGGGCCGTTGCCAAAATGGTCAGTGAACCACCTTTTTCTATATTCCGGGCTGCACCAAAGAACCGTTTAGGTTTGTGTAAAGCATTAGCATCCACACCACCTGAAAGGATCTTACCTGATGCGGGGGCGGTTGTATTATAGGCTCTTGCCAGTCTGGTAATAGAATCCAAAAGGATCACCACATCGTGACCGCATTCCACCAGACGTTTTGCTTTTTCCAGAACAATATTGGCAATCTTCACGTGGCGTTCAGCAGGTTCGTCAAATGTCGAAGCAATTACCTCGGCACGTACGCTTCTTGCCATGTCGGTCACCTCTTCCGGACGCTCATCGATCAGTAAAATGATCAGATATACTTCCGGATGATTTTTGGCTATAGCATTGGCGACTTCTTTTAATAGATTGGTCTTACCTGTTTTCGGTTGTGCAACGATCAGACCACGCTGACCCTTGCCAATTGGTGTAAACAGGTCGATGATACGTGTCGAATAGTTATTGGTTTCAGTGAACAGGTTTAATCGTTCGGTAGGAAACAATGGTGTCAGGTAGTCGAAAGGAACTCTGTCTCTGACATCTGCAGGTAAGCGGCCATTGATGGTTTCAACTCTTACCAGCGGGAAGTATTTTTCTCCTTCTTTAGGCGGGCGAATGCTTCCTTTTACAGTATCACCGGTTTTAAGTCCAAATAATTTGATCTGCGATTGTGATACATAAATATCATCAGGAGAAGACAGGTAATTGTAATCTGCAGACCTTAAGAAGCCATAACCGTCGGGCATGATCTCCAGAACACCTTCATTTGTAATGGTGTTATCAAAATCAAGATTGGAGTAGCTATTTTCGATTTGTTTGCTCGTCTGGCCAACCGTATTGCCTTTTTGTCTTACTTCTTCTCGCTGAGGTTGAGGTTTGTTCTTTTTGTTTTCAAAAGCAGGAACCGCAGACGGTGCAGCAGGAGCAGACGTATTTTCGGCAACCTCAGCTACTTCCGTAACTTCTTTCGCTGCCTCAAAATCTGGCTGAGCCTCTTCTTCTTCGGCTGTTGCTCCTTCATTGAAGTTCTCCGCAGACGCTGGCTGAGGATCAAACAGAGAGGCTCTGTTGAACGGTCTTTGTGTATTGCTGTCTTCCTCTTTCGCAGGAATACGGGTTCTTTTTCTGACTGGTTTTTCGGTAGTACTTTCTTTAGCAGCAGTACCTTTTACAGCTTTAACTTTTGGCGCCTTCGGCTCAGGATCATCACCCGGAGTCTCTGGTGCAGATTCCATCTCAGCAATCTGAGCAATGATCTCAACCAGTTCAGCCTTGCGTAATTCTTCTGCGTTTAGTATACCCTTGGTTTTAGCAATCTCACGCAATTCGGCAGTGAGTTTTTCATTTAATTCTGTTTTATTAAACATTATATCGGTGTAGAGAATTTTTTAAAAAAGTATTTATCAGTTGAACCAAGCAGTAAATGCAGCTATAAAATAAAGTGGAAAACAAATTTTTTAATGGGATTTTCTGGAATGGTCAGATAAACTTTTTGAGAATTATGTTGCAATTGTATGTATTTGAAACCTAATCTCCAAAAAAAAACTAAAATTGTTTAAAATAAAACGATCTAAAAATTTTAAAATTGCCGTTAAGTCAGTGTTAAATTTGGCATCTTTGCAGACAAAATACCCCCTGATGAATAAGACGCAGCTATTTGAGCAGATACAAACCAAGAGATCTTTTTTATGTGTAGGCCTTGATCCTGTTCTGGAGAATATTCCCAAACACCTGCTGAAATATGAAAATCCAGTATTGGAGTTCAATAAGCAAATTATAGAAGCAACCAAAGATCTGTGTGTAGCCTACAAGCCAAACACCGCATTTTATGAATCGATGGGTCTGAAGGGATGGGAAACTTTAATAAAGACCTGGCAGTATATACCCAAAGATATCTTTACCATTGCCGATGCTAAAAGAGGTGATATCGGAAATACTTCGGCCATGTATGCTGATGCTTTTTTTAATGAAGCAAAATCTGAAATGAGTTTTGATGCCATTACGGTAGCCCCGTATATGGGGAAGGATTCTGTCGGCCCGTTTTTGCAGTATGCCGATAAATGGGTGATTCTGCTTGCGCTGACCTCAAATGAGGGGCATAGCGACTTTCAGTTGCACAAGACTCCGGATGGTAAGCTTTATGAGGAGGTAATTCGGGTTTCCTCACAGTGGGCTGGCAGTGATCAGCTGATGTATGTGGTTGGAGCTACCAGGGGCGCGGAGTTTGAAAACATCAGACGATTTGCCCCCGATAATTTTTTACTGGTTCCCGGAGTGGGGGCGCAGGGCGGAAGCCTTTCTGAAGTCTGCAAATATGGGTTGAACAGCGAATGCGGCCTGCTGATCAATTCCTCAAGAGGAATTATTTATGCCGGTAAGGGAGAAGACTTCGTCGATAGGGCAAGAGCAGAGGCCCTGAAACTTCAGCAGGAGATGGAGCAGATCTTAACTGCTGCAAGTCTGATATGATCAAACCCACTGATTTTAAGTTGATCCTGGCTTTGCTGGGTGTGGCCATAGTATGGGGTACCACCTATCTGGGCATTCGGGTCGCCGTTGAAACGATACCGGCATGGTTTGTTACGGCTATAAGACAGACTATCGCGTCGCTGATATTGCTTGTTGTTCTGCTGCGCAATAATGAACTCAAATGGATGAACCGCGCTTACATGGGAAGGCAACTGCTGGTTTCTGTATTGATGATCGTTGTAGCCAATGGAATGACTACGGTGGCAGAACAGACCATCCCCAGCGGTCTTACATCTCTGTTGAACGCATCGAGCCCACTTATTGTATTTCTGGGAAGCGTCCTTGCGGGCGTACAAAAATTAACCCTAAGAGGCTTCGTGGGTGTGATAATAGGATTTCTGGGGGTAGCTTTTATTTTCAGGGACGGCATTCATGAATTATTGGATCCCAATTACAAAACAGGAATTTTATACCTGTGTTTTGCAATTGCGGGCTGGTCTGCCGGTACGATTTATACCAAGAAATACACCCATAAATCTGCCAACATATTTCTTGATCTTTTTTACCAGTTCGTGTTTTCTGCCATTATACAACTCTGCCTTGCGTTTATCTTTTCCTCAGATACAGATGTTGCGACCTGGAGTACCCATAGTTTGATGGCTGTTGTTTACCTGGCTGTATTCGGTTCAGTTATCGGTTATTTCTGTTATCACTATGCACTAAAAAAGGTTTCGGCAACAAAAGTTTCGGTACTTACTTATTTTAATACGGTAATCGCCCTTTTTCTGGGTTGGCTCATTCTTGATGAGATCATCACTGTTGATATTATTATTGCAACCGCACTGATCATTTTTGGTGTATTTATCACGAATTACAGATCACAAAGGAATAAAGTCAAAGAAGAAAAGCATTTGCCGGTTTAATTTAGCGCGGTCCTTTCCCTGTAAAGGACAAGGTCAATATAACTGATTCAGATTTTCGGGCTGATCCGGGCAATGGATTACTGTTCCAGGCGTTATTACAATTAAATAAATGCTGTTACAGTCAAAAAAAATGTTTAAATTGTGGTACCGGAATCAAGGTGTTAAATAGATAAGATGTTTCAAAAGATCATTACTTTTTTTGAAAAACGAAGTTTTGGGGTATGTACTTACCTGGCCGAACGGCTCAATATGTCTATCAGTAAGATCAGACTCTTCTTTATCTACTCTTCCTTTTTAGCGGTAGGCTTCCCTATTGTGTTCTATATTCTGGCTGCGCTGGTATTGGATGTGAGGCATTATATCAAAAGGATCCGCCTCAGAATCTGGGATGTATAACTGGAATTTCCCAGTAATACCCCTTACAAAAAAATCCCGCTAATGATTCATTCAGCGGGACTCACCTAAAACAAAACTATATCTAAAAATCAAAACTTGCGTGCCATATGTAGTTATGACCGGCAGAGATAAAAAAGGTTTAAAGTCAGGAATATTTTTTTGTAGTGTAACTAAATGATACGCAATTTATCTAAGTTTGTTGATTATTAATTCTAGTAAAGAAATGTCAGTAAGGGGAAACCAATTTAAGTCCAATTCATTCAGAAACGAATCAGCTGACAAGCGAAGCCCGAAAGCATCGGGCACCAGTAAGTTTAAAGAAAGATCAGACATTATGCCCAGGCTTAACCTGCAGGATGGCAGACTGATCAAGATAGTTGGTCTGGTATTTATTATATTTTCTTTGTATTTCCTGATTGCATTTACCTCCTATCTTTTCACCTGGGAGGACGATTACAGTTATGTAATTGATGCGAACGGAGGCTGGGGTAACTTGTGGAAGTCATACGAGGAATTACAGCAGGTAAATATATCTCCGGTAGTGGAGAACTGGCTTGGCAAAGTAGGCGCGTTGCTTGCGCACCAGTTCATCTACGAATGGTTTGGTATAGCCTCATTCCTGTTCATATTTATTTTCTTTGTCATCGGCTACAGGCTGTTATTTAAAGTAAAGATCTTTTCAATTGAAAAGACATTCGGATATGGGATATTCTTCCTGTTGTTCATCTCGCTTACCTTTGGTTTTGGCCATGCTTTCTTTTCAGATGCCCCTCATTTTCTGGAAGGAGAGTTTGGGTATTGGTGTAATAAACTCCTGGTAGCGCAGATCGGGGCAGCGGGTGTTGGCGGTCTGATTGCTTTTCTGGCACTGTCTGTGTTAATCATCGCCTACAACATTGACTTCAAACTACCTAAAAGACTTCAACAGTCTGATGATGCCATCGTGCCTGAAGTGCCGGAGGAAATAGAACTGGAAAATGAAGTCCGTTCGGAACCTGTGGAATTTACACTTAATGACAGGCTGGGTGCATCTCAGCGGAAGAAGGAGCAAAATATTGTACTCACACCATCCAGGTTTGAAGACCGCCCTGCCGATGAAGAACCACCGAGCCCGCCAGTCTTTACACCGGCCGTAAACGTAATGCATGCGCCGGTAGTTGTTGAACCTGCATTTGAACATTTGAAGCCTGAACCGGAACTAACGATTGAAAAAACCGAAGAAGATAAAAAATCTGACGAGCTGGTAGAACAATTCGGAAACTATGACCCTACTTTAGACCTTGCCAGCTACAGATACCCACACCTGGATCTGCTGGAAAACCACGGATCAAATAAGATTTCGGTGAATGCTGAAGAATTGGAGGCCAATAAAAATAAGATTGTAGAAACGCTGAACCATTACAATATTGAGATTGATAAGATTAAGGCAACCATCGGACCTACGGTAACCTTATACGAGATCATTCCCGCTCCTGGTGTCAGGATTTCGAAGATCAAAAATCTGGAGGATGACATTGCCCTAAGCTTAGCGGCATTGGGAATCCGTATCATCGCGCCAATGCCAGGGAAAGGAACGATAGGAATTGAGGTTCCGAATATGCACCCCGAGATGGTTTCCATGCGCAGTATCCTGGCTACAGAGAAATTTCAGACGACCACGATGGATCTGCCGATTGCCCTTGGTAAAACCATATCCAACGAGGTCTATATTGCCGACCTTTCCAAGATGCCGCACTTACTTGTTGCAGGAGCAACGGGTCAGGGTAAGTCTGTGGGGATCAACTCTATTTTGGTTTCTCTGCTGTATAAAAAACATCCGTCGCAATTGAAATTTGTATTGGTTGACCCAAAGAAGGTTGAGCTGACCCTATTCAATAAAATAGAGCGGCATTTCCTGGCTAAGCTACCAGGAGAGGCCGATGCCATCATCACAGATACAAAAAAGGTAATCAATACCTTAAATTCCCTGTGCATAGAAATGGATCAGCGCTATGACCTGCTTAAGGATGCTCAGGTACGAAACCTCAAAGAATACAACGAGAAGTTTATAAAGAGAAAGTTAAACCCTAATAATTCTCACAGATTTCTGCCTTACATCGTACTTATTGTAGATGAATTTGCAGATTTAATGATGACCGCGGGAAAAGAAGTCGAGACTCCGATCGCCCGGCTTGCTCAGCTGGCCAGGGCAGTAGGCATCCACCTGGTACTGGCTACACAGCGACCTTCAGTAAATATCATAACAGGTACGATAAAGGCCAATTTCCCGGCAAGGCTTGCTTTCAGGGTATTGTCCAAGATAGATTCCCGAACAATTCTTGACAGCGGTGGTGCAGATCAGCTGATCGGAAGGGGAGATATGCTGTTGTCTACCGGAAATGACCTCATCAGGTTACAATGTGCTTTTGTAGATACGCCCGAAGTAGACCGTATTTCTGATTTTATAGGTACACAGCGCGGTTATCCGGAGGCCTATCAGCTGCCTGAATATATTGATGAAGCTGCAGAATCAGCTAAACTTGATTTTGATCCTAACGATAGGGATTCGATGTTTGAAGATGCTGCCAGACTAATTGTGATGCATCAGCAAGGTTCCACCTCGCTGATCCAGCGTAAGCTCAAACTTGGTTACAACAGGGCAGGACGTATCATAGATCAGCTTGAAGCAGCCGGAGTAGTTGGTCCGTTTGAAGGAAGCAAGGCTCGCGAAGTTTTAATTCCGGACGATTACGCTTTGGAACAGTTCTTGAATGAACTAAACAACAACAATAGATAATTTAAAGCCATAAATATGAGAAAGATGTCGCTGCTGGTAATGGTTATAGTGTGTTTCGTGGAAGTTGCAACTGCCCAGACAGATGCCAAGGCAAAGGCAATACTTGCACAGGTTAGTAAAAAATACCGTTCTTATGATGTGGTAAAAACAGATTTTAGTTTTGTTCTGGATAACCAGCAGGCAAAGATCAGGGAAAGTCAGGAAGGAACACTATATGTGAAGGCCAATGCGAATAAATATAAAGTGCAGATGACTAACCAGGACCTGATCAGCGATGGTAAAAGCCAATGGACCTACCTGAAAGAAGATAAGGAAGTTCAGGTGGCAAATATTGACAATAGCGAGGATGCCATTAATCCGGCAAAGCTATTTACGATTTATGAAAAGGGCTTTAAATACCTGTATACCGGGGATACAAAAGCAGGAAACAAAGTATATCAGATGATCGATCTATCTCCGATCGACACAAAAAAGTCGTTCTTCAAAATCCGCCTGAGCATAGATAAAGTAGCCAGGCAGATTGCCAATGTGGTTATCTTCGATAAAAACGGCAATAAATATACCTACAACATTAAAACGTTTACACCTAATGTAAAAGTCCCTGAAACTACTTTTGCATTCGATGCTAAAAAATATCCGGGAGTTGAGGTTGTTGATTTGAGGTAGTTTCTCTAAGTTTGAGCACACCAAATCATCAGTCATTTTGAAAATCACTTTTTTAGGTACAGGTACTTCTCAGGGCATTCCCGTGATCACGTGTAATTGTGTGGTTTGCAGATCCGCTGATCATAAAAATAAACGTTTAAGGGTTTCGATACTTATAGAAACCAGCGATAAAACCATTGTAATAGACAGCGGACCGGATTTCAGGTACCAGATGCTGAGAGCAAATGTTCAGGATTTAGATGCTATTCTGTTCACGCATGAACATAAAGATCATGTGGCGGGTCTGGATGATATCAGGCCATTCAATTACCTGCTCAAAAAAAACATTGACATTTATGCTACTGAACGGGTACAAGAGGGTTTAAAAAGAGAATTCTCCTACATTTTCGCCGAGGTAAAGTATCCGGGACTGCCTCAGATTGAGATGCACACCATATCTTCTGAACCTTTTTACATTGGAAACACAGAAATTGTTCCCCTGGATATTATGCACTATAAATTACCGATTCTGGGTTTCAGAATTAATGAATTTACCTACATTACCGATGCAAAGACCATTTCTGAGGAAACGATTGAAAAAATAAAGGACACCAAGATTCTGGTAATTAATGCTTTACAGAAGCAAAGTCACATTTCGCACTTTACGCTTGATGAAGCAGTAGCGTTCGCTCAAAGGATAGGGGCAGATAAAACTTACCTTACGCACATGAGCCACAACCTTGGCCTTCATGAAGATGTGGAAAAGGAATTGCCGAAAAATATTAAATTAGCGTATGATGGCTTGACATTATTCTGCGAATAAGCTATGTTTGCAGCAAAGATGCCCAGGTGGCGAAATTGGTAGACGCACCACCTTGAGGGGGTGGCGCTGGAAACGGTGTGGCAGTTCGAATCTGCTCCTGGGCACAAACTTAAAGACCGCTGAAGAACAAAAGTTTTTCAGCGTTTTTTTTTATTTAAACAATCCGATTGGTTGACAGGAATCAATATTAGGATTTCTATGGTCTACTATAAATTGGTAATGTAGTTCTCAGCTAAGTTCAAAAATGTTTCGACCTGCAGTTCTTCCCATTCTTTGTCCTTATCCAGTTCTGAAGCCATAGTTTCCGCAACAAGGGGTGCCATTCGCATCGCAGCCCTTGCATCAAGGAAAAGCACACGCAACCTTCTGGCCAGCACATCCTCAACAGTTCGTGCCATTTCCTGCCTCACCGCCAGGATCACTTCAAGTTTAGTATAGGGGAATTCATTATCCAATTTTTCCGCAAGGGCGGGATTTTTCAGAAGCTGCGTTTCCATTTCGGCTTCAGCAGATCCATAAACGGCCATGTGCGTATGCGATTGTTCCTGGGTATAGCCATGGATCCTGATCTCCTTTGTACTGCATTTCGCAGGCTTTAGAGATCCTGCTTTTATGGCCTTGTCAACCGCATCTTCTGCCATCTGCCTATAAGTGGTCCATTTTCCTCCCGTAATGGTAATCAACCCTGAATCAGAAACGATCAGCTTATGGTCTCTCGATATTTCTTTAGTCTTGTATTTAGTTTTCTTAGTAGCAGCCAATGGCCTCAAACCAGCAAAAATGCTCAGTATATCAGATTTTTGAGGGGAATGTTTAAGGTAACGTCCTGCATTGTTCAATATAAAATCAATTTCTTTTTCAAGGGCAACAGGTTCAAACAGCGTTTCCTCCACTGGGGTATCCGTGGTGCCAACCAGTACATATCCATGCCATGGTACGGCAAACAGTACCCTGCCATCCGAAGTTTTTGGTATCATAAGCGCAAATTCCGTAGGTAAAAATGATCGGTCCAAGACAATGTGTACGCCCTGACTCGGACGAACAAGTTCGGGCTGCCCTGCAATATCAAGGTCAAGCACATCATTTACATACACCCCCGTTGCGTTGATCACCACCTTAGCCTGTGCGGTATAAATTTCGTGATCTTCTGCATCTTCTATCACAACTCCGTTCAGCTTCCCCAAATCTTTAGACAACTCCTTAACTTTCGCATAGTTCAGCAATACGGCACCTCTTTCTGCGGCGGTCCTTGCTATACTGATGGCCAGCCTGGCATCATCAAATTTACCGTCAAAATATAAAATCCCCCCCTTTAGTCCTTCGATCCTGATTTCCGGTATATTCTGAACCACCTCGCTTTTAGAAAGCAGTACAGATTTTCCGAAGCTTTTCCTGCCGGCCATCCAATCATAAAATTTCAGCCCGGCAAGGTACTTCAGCATGTCGAACCAGTTATAGCAGGGGATGACAAAGGATTGCTTTTTTACCAGGTGCGGCGCATTCTTCAGGAGCAATCCCCGTTCTCTAAGCGCATCACTGACAAGTTTCAGGTTTCCCTGGGCAAGGTATCTAACCCCGCCATGTACCAGTTTGGTGCTGCGGCTGGAAGTTCCCTTCGCAAAATCATATTGCTCCAGCAATAATGTTTGGTAGCCTCTCGCAGCGGCGTCCAGTGCAATACCCAGTCCTGTTGCCCCACCTCCAATAATGACTATATCCCAGATCGCTGTGGATTTAAGCTGATCTTTGACATAAATTCTGTCGAGCTGAGCGGGAGTGTTATTCATAACTTAAAGTAAGAAATTATGTTCAATTATAGCACTTATCTTCTCAGTCTTATGATCTGGCCAAGACTTGTTAGAGATTTTACTTAGCATACCAGATAATTTTATATATTTACTTGTGCAATCGATTGTAATTGTATAAATAAACCAAATAAAACCAAATGACCGGATTAAAAAAAACAATGGCTTGCCTGATGCTCTGTGGAAGCTTGGCAGGTACGGTATCGGCACAAGACGCAGACAATACCACGCAGGTAAATCCTTACCTGCTTACTGTGGAAAGCAAACCTTATTTGTTGAGAAGCTACATGATGTTTGAAGGAAAAAAGAGAACACATGTCATCTCGGTGGGTACTCCGCAAAAGATCAGCTATTCCTACGATCTGAAGTCGGGAGCCCTGTTACAGGTCTGGAAAGGGCAGTTTGTTGATGTGAAAGAAATGTGGCATGAAAGAGGTGAACCTCAGCTTGCCAAGCCTCTCGGTCAGGTATTGGCGTTATCAGGTGCACCGGCAATCGCAATTTTAAACAATAAAGATGCCATGTGGCCCGATTCTATTGGATTTGATGAACTTCAAAATAAAGGTTACACTCTTGATAAAAGTAAGATGCCAACCTTTATATATGCCGCAAACGGAGCAGAAGTAAGTGATAGGATTGCGATATTGAACAACGGAGAAGGCTTGGAACGCAGTATAACTGTAAACAACGCTAAAGATCAGCTCTTTTGCAGGATTGCTGCAGCCACCACCATAAAATCCATGAAAGGTGGTGTATATGAAATTGGTGATAAAACTTATCTGATCACGCTGGATAAAGCACTTAAACCTTTCATCAGAAATACCGCTAAAGGTCAGGAACTTTTGTTGCCTGTCAAAAAAGGCACATCTACATTAACATATTCATTAACCTGGTAACAAAAAAAATGAAAAACACTATAAAAGATTTACTGTTGCTGGGTATATGCCTGACTGGTTTTTATGGACAGACAGGATTTGCACAAAACAATACCGCTCAGACTGAAAATGAAATCTTCCCGATAATTACCGTTCCTATTCCTCAAAACATCGCACTCGAAGTAGGTGGAATGAGCTTTATGCCCAATGACGAACTGGCCGTGGCCACGCGGCGAGGTGAAGTATGGATTATCAGTAATCCGTATATGAAGAATGGTCAACAGCCCAAATATCGTTTGTTTGCCCATGGCATGCATGAAATACTGGGATTGAGCTATATAAAAGGAGATCTGTACCTTACCCAGCGTGCAGAACTGACCAGATTAAGAGATCTGGATGGCGATGGAGAAGCCGATGAGTACAGAACTATGTATTCCTGGCCGCTTTCGGGTAATTATCATGAATATGCCTACGGCCCGATGCTCGATAAAGAAGGAAATATGGTGGTTACCCTAAACCTGGGCTGGATCGGTTTTGGAGAAAGTTTATCTAAATGGCATGGCTGGATGCTGAAGTTTACGCCCGATTTCCAGATGAAGCCTTTCGCAACAGGCTTTCGCTCACCTGCAGCTTTTGAACTGAACGGAAACGGCGATATTTTTTATGCTGAAAACCAGGGCGACTGGGTAGGTTCCGGAAGCATAACCCACGTGGAAGAAGGCGATTTTGTCGGAAATCCGGCTGGCCTGATCTGGGCTGATCAGCCGGGATCTCCGGTGAAACTCCGTAAAAAAGATATTCCTGATACCGGCGAACCAAAATATGACGTAGCGAAAAGAGTTCCGGGATTGAAATCGCCATCCGTGTGGATACCCCACTCGGTAATGGGCAATTCTACTTCAGGAATATTGAATTACTCAGATAATGGCAATATGGGGCCATTTAAAGGACAGCTGTTTGTGGGCGATCAGGCGCAAAGTAAAATCAGCAGAGTTTACCTGGAAAAAGTAAAAGGCGTTTATCAGGGCGCGGTATTCCCATTCAGGGAAGGCTTTTCTTCCGGGATCCTGAGAATGAACTGGGGATCCGATGGATCCATGCTCGTGGGTATGACTTCAAGGGGCTGGTCATCTACCGGTAAAGGAGAATATGGACTGCAAAGGCTGACCTGGTCTGGAATCACACCTTTTGAAATTCAGCAGATCAAGGTACAGCCCGATGGCTTTGAACTTGAACTTACCAAACC
>DATFQH010000145.1:0-31196 GCA_035264385.1 Pedobacter sp. | reverse complement strand
ATACATCATTATGTAACTTATGAAATCTGGACGCCTTTTATTTTTTATCAGGGTCAAGGCGTTACACCAGAGCACGTTTACGAATTGTACGATGTGGATGATTTAAGAAAATCACTATTTTTTTGGGACTTACCAGACGGTAGACATTCTTTTAAAGGAACCTACGAGGGTAACGGAATCCCTTTTTCTGGAATCGCTACCGATGAGATATATCTTATTCGCGCGGAGTGTAATGCGCGATTGGGAAACATAGATGATTCCATGAAGGACATAAATACCCTCCTTGTCAATCGTTATGCGACTGGAACACATGTAGATGTTTCTGCCGCTACGTCTGAAGATGCTCTTAATATAGTCTTGCTGGAACGTAGAAAGGAGCTCCTGTTCAGAGGTCAAAGATGGAACGATCTTAAAAGATTCAATAGAGATGGGATGAATATAGAAATTGTTCGGACGATTAATGGCGTTCACTATAAATTACTCCCTAATGATATAAGATATGTAATGCCGATACCAAAATATGTAATAGACGCATCTGATTTGAAAACAAATAATAGATAAAATATGAAGAATTTTAAAATACTGGCCCATACTCTTTTTATTATTAGTTGTTGGATAGTGCCATGCTTTGCGCAAAATACATCAATCAATTTGAAGCCTACTAAAACTATAATAACTGGGAGAATATTAAATTATACTGATTCGCCAGGGCTATCATCCGTTACTATGAAAAAGTTTAATTCAGGTGATTTGGTAAATGGCTTCCAGGAGGTAAACAGTGTAATAGACGAAAAGGGGAATTTTAGCTTTGATTTGTCTATTGGTCAAACTGAAATGGTTGGTATTCATATCGATAATGAGCCCGTTTTTAACAATGTTTACACGAATTGGACGATACTAATAAATCCTGGTGATAGCTTACATCTTGACATACCTGATTTAGTTAAAACGGATAGTGAAAATATCGGGTTTTCAGGAACTGGCTTTGAGAAGCAATTACTATTGAAAGATATCGCTAATGCTATCAACAAACATTATCGCCTAAATGATCTTGGTGAGAAAGCTTTTAAGAAGCAAATATCATTACTCGAATATTATGATGCCTCGGTTCAACAAGCAATTGATGAAAGACAACTTTTGGACTCACTACTTGAATTGAATAAATATAACCTTGACAAATCAGAATTGAATAGTATCAGAGTTTTTGTTTTAGCAAAAATCTACCATATTTCACTTGATGTGCTCAGTGGCGCAGATTTATCCTCGCCGACCTTAGTTGACTATTATAAAAGATTTAGAGAAAATTTTCCGCTAAATGATTTACTTATCGAAGATGATCTATATTGTGCATCGGACATGAGCTATGATAGAGTCTTCATTAAAAAGGCGTATCTTGATTACTTAGTTGTCAACCGTTTGCCGAGTTACTCTCTTTTTACAAAACAAGGTCGTGACCTCTCACTTGAATACAAGATAATTAACGAAGCTTATAAAAACGAAAAGTTCAAGTCCCGGCTACTGGCAGGTTTTATTTTTCTCTATGGTCGGAGGGGTTGGAATGAAGGGATCAATTCTCTTGCACAATCATTTTATAAAAGTGTTCCCAGGATTGATCCATTCCGTACTCAGGTGGAGTTGGTTGAAAAACAAATGAGGATTTCAAATGACAAAAGCAGATCCACTTATGCATTTTCTCTAAGAGATACTTCTGGATTGGTCCGTACTTCAGCTGAGTTTAAAGGAAAAGTGATGCTAATTGACTTTATGTTTTATGGTTGTGGTGGTTGTGCGCAAATGACACCATACCTTGAAAAGATTGAGGAACAATTCAGAAATAGTAAAGTCGTCTTTCTATCTGTTTCAGCGGATCGCACGGCGGACATACTAAAAAAAGGAATTGGTATATATTCTTCAAAAGGCTCTATACCGTTATATACTAACGGGGAAGGGTTCACTCATGAAATTCTCAAGTTTTATAATATTGAATCGTATCCTACGGTGATCTTAATTGATAAAAATGGGCACATTATCTCAACGAGAGCACCTGATCCGAGGACAGAAAAAGGTTCAAAGGAGTTAACGGAGATGATAGCACGTGCCTTGGAATAGGTTAAAGACATTTTTTAATAGTTTAAAATATAATAGTTGTTGAAACCCCGGCCGATTGGAGTGTCCGGTCGGGGTTCTAAAATCCCAAAAACCAATGAATAAGATTAGCAAAGCAGCGATGTTAGCTTTCTTTGATCAGCATGCAAACTTCATCTTGCTAAGCACGGTGTTCAATTATCAATCAGAGAGCCTTTTGAAATCGAGGGGGTAAGAGCCTACATGCGGGAATACAATGCCGGCTTTATGGTCTGCCCAGAATATAAGCAACCCAGACGATTTGTGAATTCTTTTGCTTTAACAAATCTCAATGAAATTGAGAATATTACAAGTTGCGATTGCTACAGAGTTTGGTGAAAACGATAGGATAAGGATTAGTGATAAATAGTAAAAGCGAAAATTAAAAAAGTCAATATAAATTATGAGCCAAAATAAACAAAGAGTCACCACCCAACAACTTGTAGACTACTTCTGGGAACAATCAAAGGAAATAACAACCACAGAAAAGGTCAACATAGACTTTTACGAAGACACCACCGTAGACGTCTCCGTATTGCTCCGCAATGAGCAAGAAGGTGTAAATACAATGATACAGATCCGCAGGACATTTGATCCCGTACAGGACTTTATTGATGCCTTTGATATTACGGAAGTTACACAGCCATTGAGAATTACCCTGGAAGACCTATTTAAACTGTACCGCGAAGGAGAGGCAGAGTTGGAAGTAGTAGATAACTGGCCCGCTTAATTATTTTTTTGCATTTGACTAAGCAAAACCTTACAAACCAGTACAAAAAAATAGGGCTTTAATCTATCAGCAAAGCAGGTAATATGGTGCATCGCCGTAGTGAATTCGCTATGGCTTTTTTATTATATAACTATCTGATATTCAATTAATAATGATTTAAAATAGTACTCCCAATAGTTGTGTTTTTGTTCTGATTTTACATAAGTTTGCCATAACTAACGTATAAATCCCGAATATGATAACAAGAGCTCCCTAGAAAAAAGCTGATCAGATTTTCTGTAGAAGAATACAGAAATTAAAGAAAATTCAACTATAAATATTATTCATAAAAACTAGTAAATGACTGAAAGATTAACCATCCTCTTGTATCCTAAAAATAACAATACAGCATGTATGACGATAAAAAACGGAACTAATCAGGAACGGATAAACCACCTGTGGAATTACCGTGAGTTTGTTGGTACGCTGGAAAGCTACATCCGCCTGATGGGCACTGGCAATACCGGTCAGGAAAGTATGGATCTTTTCGACAAAAGACACAACAAATGGGTGCTGGTGTTTTGTTATGGGTATGCAGATTGCAGGGTGATCATCTGGCGCAAGAAGGTTGATCATACTAGAAATCCCGACTTTATCTGGGTGGGTCCATGTGGCGAGTTCAAAAGATCAGTTGCTGATCTGATAAAATTGCTTCCTTAAGCAAACTGGTATAAAACCAGATCTCCGCCTTTCAGCGGTCTAACATAAAAACTATATTTTATTATGAAAACAATCTTAAAAAGGATTGAAGAGCTGCTTATTGCCTTAAAAGAGGAATGGCAGAAGGGCGCAGGCAACAGGCTGGAGCCGGAACATTTGCATGCGGCAGATTTGTGGCTGCGGGCAGATGAGGTAATGGGGATACTGAAAATATGCAGACGGACATTGTACAGCTACCAGACAGAGGGTGCTTTTGACACCAGACGGATGGGAGGCACCCGGTTTTATTCGAGGGCCAGCGTTATGCGGTTGAAATAGGGTAGAAGGTTAATTTAAGGCTGCCCTGCAGATTTTGCAGGGCAGCCTTTTGCATTTATTTTACTTTGTTGAATACAAAAAGGTCTTCGAATACCCACTTGCCGTCTTTCTCATTGCCTCTGGCAATTACAAACTGAGTAGCAGAGCGTTTTTCGTACAGTATGCGCAGGCCTTCGCCTTCCTTCTGGAAGATCGCCTTGTTTTTGCTGGCTTCTACAAAGTTGTACCGGTCTTGTTTGTCTTTGTCTTCTAAGCCCAGCAGACCTGGTTTAAAGTGTTTCACCATAGAAACCAATCCCTGTTCGGTTTTTTCGTAGGCGAGTATCTCGTAAAGGTCGGCCTTGCCGCTTTTCATCATGCGCATAAAGCCCAGTATGTTGTCTCCTTCCGGTGCCAGCCACACGCCTTCTATAGATTGGCCGCTTGCGGTAGTGGCTTTCCAGTGCCCTTCAATAAAACTGATGTCGGCAAAGGAACCGCCCTTTGGCCCGTCTTGGGCATGGGTTTCTGGCATTAAGCCAATAAATAACAGTACAAAAAGAAATGTATAAACGCGTTTCATAATGTGATTAATATTTAGGTGTACTAAATATACATAAAGATTTTGAAGGTGCTAATCGAAGGCTACCGTTTCGGGGCCAGATACTTTTTTGATATGACAGGCACAGCCACCACCGGAAACTTTTACAATAGCCGATTTAGTTTGGCCCTCATAGGTTGCGGTAATTTTAAGGTCGTCGCCTTTGGCAGATAAGTCTTTAAGGTGCCGATCGGTTGCTATGGTATACATTCCTGAGCCGGGCTCGAAATCTGAGCTGCCTACACGGTCTAGTGTGCTGCCTGTTCGCTGGTTAACTACGCTGAAATTTGTAACCTCTACACCGGTACCATCGTTTTTTGTAAACTTAAGACTGATAAAGGCGAAGACCTTGTTACAAGGTTTTGCTCCGCAGGGGAATTCTCCGCGGCATGCACCAAATGCAATGGCGCATACTATTATGGTTAAGAGCGTTTTATTCATGACCGTAATTTAATAAAATATGCTGTGTTAATCGAACGCCAGTTTTGCAGGGCCGGATATTTTACGAATGTGGCAGGCGCATTTGCCACCTGCCACTTTTATAATAGCCGATTTGGTTTGGTTTGTAGCTTCGTATGTTCCTGTAATTTTAAGATCGTCACCTTCCTCAGATAGTTTCTTGGTATGATTATCGTCTGCCACGACATAGGTTCCCGGAGCGAGGTCCAGATAGGCGGCACTCATAGCCTTCAGGCTATCGCCTGTACGCTGGTTGATTACACTAAAGTCTTTTACCGAAACGCCGGTACCGTCTTTTTTAGTGAAAGTAAAATTGATCATGGCAAACTCTTCGGTGCAGATTCTGTCTCCGCATTCTGGATCTTTTTTGTCGCAAGCCATAAATACAATGGCACATAATACTATCAGGGTGGCTTTATACATGGTCTTGAATTTAACACTAATACGTATAAAGTTATGAAAACGCTACAAAGATTGGATTTTCCTGGGCAGGGGGAGCGGATGTAACCCTAAAACATCCACTCCTACTCCCGGACTTAATCTCCCTCACATCTCCTATTGAAAAAAAAACATCCTCCCCGGACACATGGGGTAATGCCAATATGATGCCATTGGCAAAATAGGGCCGGAGAAGGTTTATTGGGGGTATGGGTAAAATCGGGAGCGGATAAATTTCATCAGACTGTAGAATATTTTGCTGTTACAGGTCTGATTGAGTAACGAGCTTGCGCTGGCATTGACCTGGAAGGTAGTGATCTTGTCGTTTTCATCTACTTCGACTATGCTCTTGATAAAGAACCTTCTGTTAGACATGGTACAATAGCACAATTATGCCGCCTTATGAAGAAGAATTTTTGGTTAATATTTTGGTTAAGTTATTTTGGGAAAGGCGGAATTCTGAGCATTAGCCCGCCATGGTTCAAAAGATGTGGAATTGTGCAAAAGTTTTTACAAAACCAAACTTCATTATTTGTAAATTGTTATTGATAAAAAGGTCGTTCATTTCCGTTAAAAAAAGTCCTGTGAGTGGGTGATCCGCGGAGGGCAGGCACAGCATAATTAAAGGGCAGGCAGAAACCGTTTCCGGTGGTTGCCTGCCCTTTGTGGTTTGATTTTTGTTGACCACTATGTGTATTAACTTTAATAGCTCAGGATATGATCAGAATATTGAAACTTCAGAAAGCGGTGATTGCCGTAGTACTTGGTGTACTGGCCATAGTAGCCTACAGGATAATGAGTGAGCATGAGATAGCTGCTAGTAAATTTATGCTGCCGATATCGGGAATACTTCTTATGGCCGGTGCGCTGATGTTCCTGTATCCGATCTTAACAGCTAAAAAAGTGAAGCAGGAAGATTGTGTAGAGCTTGATCCTGAAAAACAGGAAGAGCTTTAGGTTCTAGATTATTCCGCCCATGTAAGGGTCTGTAATGGATTCTTCTCCATTTTCTGCATGACCCGCGTATTGCCTGCTGTATAGGGAACTGCCCTTTACAGATACTTTAACATCATACCATCCGCTGCTTTTCTGCAGATCTATCAATGCCTTGATCTTAATTCCCGGACCAACAGTTACCGTTCTGGAATTTTCGCTTTTGTAAGCCTGGTCGCTTATGGCCACTTCAAGTGGCTGCGCGCCTTCATTTTCTATCAGCAGTTCTATGTTTCCCGTTGGTTTTTTAGTCAGTAACCCCGCGCTTTCATAGGCACAGCTGATGTTGAGCTGTGGGTCTGTTTTATCTCCTTCAAACTGACGGAAGAAGCCATTGGGCCCGCTTACGCAGATTTGGTATTGTTCGTTTTCAAAATCTACAGGGTTGAGCTGGTCTGTGATTTTGTCGTTTGCCGCTACTGCGTACGACCAGGTTTTGCCTGTTTCCCCTTTATACAGGCGATTGGTATAGACATTAAAGGGTGCGCCTACGGGAACTGTCTTTTGGCCGAAGTTTCCTTTGCCCGATGCAAACTCGAGTACCAGTTGATCTTTAGCAGGGTTGAGCGAGCATTCCGCATAGAGCTGGTATGGGAGGGCGCATGCTTTGCGCGTTCCGGGTTCCTGCTGCGGCATGAAGGTTGATGCGCCGGAAGCGAAGGGCAAACGTGCGTTGATTTTTTCGATTTCCTGTGGGGAAAGCGGGTCGGGTTTAACCTGCGCGGGTTTGTTCTTTGCGTTTTGTATAGCGGTAATAACGGCTTCTTTCTTTTGCAACTGCGGAACGCCTGTTGATTCGGCTTTTGCCGGCCTGAAGGTTGAAGTAAGGTCGCTGCAGATGGCACGTCGCCAGCTGCTCACTTGATTGCTCCTGATTTTTTTGCCCGTTTTTTTGCTTAGGAAAGTTTCCAGGAACATGATGGTCGAGGTATGGTCGCTAACCTGCGAGTTGACAAAGCCGCCCTTACTCCATGGTGAGGCGATGAGCATCGGTACACGGTAGCCGAGCCCGATCGGACTGTCCTTTTTAGGCTCATAATCTACTGCGGGATCTATTTTAGCAGACACTTTCCCGGTAGACAGGTCTCCCGGTTTCGGTACTACATAGGGCGGGATGTGGTCAAAGTAACCATCGTTTTCATCGTAGGTAAGGATAAAGATGGTCTTTTTCCAGACTTCCGGATTCTTGGTGAGGATATCTATGGTTTCTGATACGTACCAGGTCCCGTATAGCGGTGAGCTGGTATGGTCTGAGAATCTTTGTGGGGCGACCAGCCAGGAGACTGCGGGCAGTTTGCCATGGTCTACATCCGAGCGGAACTGATGAAAAATATCGTTGCGCGGAATGCTGATGCTTTGTTTGGTACCCTGATCGTCTGTATAATCGAACGGACTGAGCTGCAGATAGTCGAACGGTGCGTTGATATTGGTGGCGAAAGCTTTGTCGATCAGATTTTTCTCTCTGCTGCTGAGCTTATCGTATTTCTCCCTGACCTGTGCCGCGGTAAGTTTTTCTTTGGGATCGCCATGTTTTCTAAACCATGCCGACAGCCTTACATTGTATCGCTTTACATATTCGATGGCATTGTCACCGTAGTTGCCCAGCCAGTCGTCTACATTTTCTCCCTGAATGTCTGCTGTCCAGATCTCGTTCTGATAGATCTTCCAGTCTATTCCGTTGTCTTCCAGTACTTCGGGAAAGGTATCCCAATCTACATAGGCATCTTCTCTCGACTCGGCCTGTGAGTTGTTTACTGCTGCTATGGAAGTTCCGTTTTGTTCCGGTCTTATGGTGCCGGTCCACATGAACAGACGGTTTGGTGTTGTTCCGGTAAGTGATGAACAGAAGTTATGGTCGCAAATGGTGAATGCATCGGCCATTGCGTAATAAAAGGGAATATCTGAACGGTCGTAATAACCCAGGGCCATGTGTGATTTTACAGGTACCCATTTGTCGTATTTGCCCTGATTGCGTGCGGCAAGCTGGTCTGACCAGGAGTGCGGAAGGCCGCCCTGCCAGGTGATTTTGGTTTTATGGATGTCTACGTGAAAGGGCGCGAAGGTATTGCCTTGTGCATCTTTTTGCAGCCATACTTTATTTTTGTCGGGAAGGGTATACGTTCTTGGATCGTTGAAGCCGCGTACGCCCTTCATTTTTCCAAACATATGGTCGAAGGAACGGTTTTCCTGCATCAGGATCACGACATGTTCTGCATCGTAAAAGGTGCTTCCGGGATCTGCGCTGATGGCCATGGCTTTTTGGATAGACATGGGCACCACATTTGGCAGGCCTGCTGCACCAGAGAGCAGTGCGGCTTTTTTCAGAAACTCCCTTCTTGAATTCATATGTTTTGTTTAGCTGTGCAAGGCCTTCCAGATCAGATCGTGTATGGCTGTTGCCTGCTGGTTTTCCGAATTTAAGCTTTTATCTGTAATCAGTACCGGGTGAAATGCTGCTGGTGTATCTACACTGCCATGCGAACCACCGACCAATGTGGCGTCTAGTGGAATTACATCCATGATGTAACGGAACCCTGCTTTTTTGCGGAGCAGCTTGTAGGCTGCCCTTGGTTTGGACGACATGAACATTTCTACAGGATCGTAACCTGGTTTCTTGTGGATATCGACACAGCGGGCGTAATCGGGCGCTACAGCGTCGTTGAGCCAGAAGTAATAGGTAAACCAGCCCTTGTCTGCTGCCACAAGTACGAAATCTCCTGCTCTCGGGTGGTCTATACCATATTTTTTCTTGCCTGCTTCGTCCAGGATCAGGGCCACACCGGGTATTTTTTCCAGTATTCCTTTAACCTTGTCTTTTACTGTAGGGTCGTTGATATAGATATGGGCGATCTGGTGATCGGCTACAGCAAATGCTTTAGAAGCGCCGGCATCTAAAAGTTCCAGACCACGCTCGATACGGATCTGAAGCAGATCATTTTGTCTGAAGATCCGGTTGATGTGGATGGGCTCGCTTACGGGTGTGATGCCGTATTCTGAAAGGATAATGATATTGGCGCCCTGTTTTTCGTAGTGTGCCACAAGATCCTTCACGACTTCATCTACTTCAGACAGTTCTTTACTGATCTTTGTGAGGTCGTGACCAAACTTTTGCAGGCAATAATCCAGATGCGGCAGATAGATCAGCGTAAGTGTCGGGTTGTACAGCTCGTCGGTAAGGATGGAGGCATCGGCAATCCATTTGGTAGATTTGATGTTGGCCCCCGGTCCCCAGAATGAAAATAAGGGGAACTGGCCAAGCTTGTTTTGAAGCGTGTCTCTAAGTTCCGCAGGTTCAGCATAACAATCGGGCATCTTTCTACCGTCTGCAAGGTAGTTGGGCCGTGGGGTTACCGAGTAGTCTGCGTTGGAATACATATTGTACCACCAGAACATGTTGGCACAGGTAAAATTCGGATTTTCTTTTTTGGCTTTGTCCCAGATCTTTTCTACCAGTACCAGTTTGTTAGACTGTTTCCAGAATTTAATCTCCGCATCGGTATGGTCGTACCAGCCGTTGCCGACTATGCCGTGTTCGGAGGGCTGCTTACCGGTAAGGTAGGTCGATTGAACCGCCGTAGTGACTGCAGGCAGCATAGGTGCGATCGTGTGCAGGTTCTTTTCTTTACTATATTTTTCCAGGAAAGGCGTATGTGCGCCGATCAGATTGGACGACAGGCCGACAACATCTATGACTACGGTTTTCTTCATTTTGTTATGCTAAGGTATCGATTACCCAGATCAGCTCTTTACTGATGGATTCTGTGATCGGTAATTTGATTTGTTCGGGAAGTACTTCCCAGGTATAGGTTTCTACCTCCAGGTGGTTGGTAAACGGACTTTTCTTTTGCAGGTTCAGCACGGTGGTGATGTCTTCCTGTGTGGTAGACAGCAGACCAATCTCTTTAATAGAGATTGGGACATGGAAATGCGCCCTCCATTCCTGTACGCTTTCATTTTCGAAATCTTGCAGTGCTTCGGGCAGGTCAAGATAACGCAGCAGACCACCGTTTGCCTGTCTGGCTACTACCTGGTGGAGGTAAACGGGTTCATTGAATATGTCGAATGCTTTTTTAATGAGCTGCTTTTCTTCAGCAGGTTTTTGCAGGTCTGCCTTTAGGGCGGCACTGATCTGGATCTTGCCTACTTTTATATTTTTTGAGGCCAGCTCTTTGAGCACTTCTTCATGTGGTTCATAGCCGATTGCGAAGTGGCATACATCATAGCAGAGGTTGATGTGTTTTCTGATCAGGGCTTCTGCTGCTGCCGGGTTCAGGTTAAATGAACCGGCGATTTCCGGAATACCCAGGCTCATCAGGTCGCCCTCGAACCAGTCGATAAATTCTCTGCCTGTTTCCATCATGCCATCTGGTTCCGGCTCGATATCCAGGTGCAGTACTTTGCCGGTCTTGTTATAGATG
Organism: Pedobacter sp.; assembly: GCA_035264385.1. Taxonomy (GTDB): domain Bacteria; phylum Bacteroidota; class Bacteroidia; order Sphingobacteriales; family Sphingobacteriaceae; genus Pedobacter. Next base: position 20,437 of record DATFQH010000145.1, on the reverse strand, counting down.
CCGATCAGTTCTTTCGCAACTTCGATGACGTTTAGCGTGCCTTTCTTTCTGGCTTCACTTAAAGTTTCTTCGGTGGTATACCAATGCCTGTAGCCCAGCGGATTGGTCGAGATGCCACCATCCATTCCTTCCGGCAGCAATTGCTCCAGGATATGGAACAGCCGAATGGTATAGTCCTTACGTGCGTCGGTGATCCACCCTGGGGTATGTACATCGGCTTTAACTACTGTACGGTGAAATTCTCCGTAAGGGAAGCCGTTCATGGTGAAAACATAGGTATTGTTTTCCTTCAGCCATTGCTTGAATTCATCCAGTGCCGCGGGACTGCTCAGCGCAAGGCTTGCTTCGTTCGACAGCCTTAGGCCAAGACCCATAGGCTGATCTGCAGCTACGTTTTGCCTGATCTGCGGGAAATTTTTTTGAAGTTGTTCAAAGTCTTCTGCCCAGTTTTTGCCGGGATGAATATTGGTGCAATAGGTTAAATGACCGCTGTTTACTTTCATTTTAGTGAATTGTAGTTAGGCTTTCTTTGTCCTTGCTGTATTGGGCAACATATTTACTCGCAGCTATCAACAGCTCATGATCCATTTCATGTACTTCTTCTCCTGTGCCCAGGTCGGTAAGAAGGGTAATGGTCAGTATTCCGCCCAGGTGTTCCTGGAATTCTGCAAGGCCCTTTAATATCGGCGATGCGGTGTCTTTGATGTTGATCACATCATCGGTAATGCCAAAGTTCAAATCGGTAAGGACCTTCAGGATCCGCTGTGCTTTTTCTTCGGTAAGCATTCCTTTGAAATAGGAATATACGCTGTCTAAAGCGATGCCCATGGCTACGGCTTCGCCGTGTAACACGCTAAAATTGCTCAGCTGCTCTTGTTTGTGTGCAGCCCAGTGACCAAAGTCCAGCGGACGGGCAGAGCCTGTTTCGAAGGGGTCGTCGCCGGCAATGTGATCCATGTGCAGCTTTGCACAATGTTTGATCAGGTAGTTCATGGCATCTCTGTTTCTGGCTACCAGTTTTTCTGTATTGGCTTCGAGCCAGTAGAAAAATTCGGCATCTTTAATTAGCGCCACCTTTACGGCTTCTGAAATTCCTGAGCGGTAATCTCTGTCGCTGAGTGTAGCCAGAAAGTCTTCGTCGTTGAATACGGCAACGGGCGGTGCAAATGTTCCGAGGAAATTCTTTTTGCGTTTGTAATTGATTCCGTTTTTTACGCCGATACCTGAATCGTTTTGAGAAAGTACTGTAGTAGGAATGCGGATATGTTTGATGCCACGGTGTGAAACGGCGGCGGCATAACCGACAAGATCGAGTACCGCGCCTCCGCCTATGGCGGCAATATAAGAATGCCTGTCTATTTTGTGCAGATCTACCGCTTCTACGATCTGATCGAATAAAGCAATGTTATTTTTTGAGGCTTCGCCTCCGGGTACGATCAGGATATCGCCGATAAGCTGCAGGTCTGTCTGGGATGCGAAATAGGTTTTGATATTGCCGATCAGCTGGGGGTGTGCCTCGGTTACACCCTGATCTATGACAAAATATATTTTTTTCAGAGCCGCTGAAGGGCGGCCTTTAAAGAAGTCTGATAAAGTGGTATTGCTGGTATCGAAAAGTGAGGAAGTGAAGTAAACGTTGTACTCAAATTTAACACTAAACGACTGTTGTAAATGGTTCATATATTAACTGTGTTGATCTAAGTAACGGCAAAGGCCTTGCTTAGAAAAAGTGATATTGGTAAAAGAAAGACAATAAAAATAGCAACATTTAGCACGCCAAAAGCACTCGCCCATGCTGCGTTCATGAGTATGAGTGCGATAACACCTGATTTTACGGCCTTGCCGATATTGGGCCCTATTGGGTTTTTTATGGCTTTGAGCAGGGGCAGATAGATCATTATGGCAAAGGGGATAACAAAGACCAGCGCATACATAAAATACTGTTTGGTATAGGCGAAAAAGAGAATGCTGGTGATCACGATGGCGTAAAGCAGACCTCCGAAATAGAGCATTTTTTTGCTGCCTCCATGTACTTCGCCACGGCTGATCATGGTAATCGATGCGATGTAGATGATCGGGATGATGGCCAGAAACCAGGAGGTTTCTAACGAGGTGCTGACGATGCTCATGCCCAGCAGGAGGTTTAGACCACGGCACAGGCCCATGTTTAAGGGGCCTAATATAGAATGGTGTTTTCCCCACTTGTCGTAAGTCAGACAGGCAATCATGATAGCGGCAGCCAGGTAACGGGATGTTGGACTGTAAAGCCCCGCAGCAAAAATACCGATAAAGAAAAAGATACCGCCGAATATGGAGGCGGCATTTTTACTGATCAGTCCGCTGGGGATGGGTCTTTCCGGACGTTCTATTTTGTCCAGTTCGGCATCAAATACGTCGTTGAAAATGATTCCGCCACTATAAAGACCGATGGTAGAGATGCAAAGTAAAACGACGGGAAGATAAAGATTGTCCCAGTTTACAAAATATCCGGCAATAGCTATACCGGCCAATACGTCGGCAACCGAGGTCACCACGTTGGCTGGGCGCATGAGCCTAAGGTACCCTATTAGTTTCTTCACCTTAAGAAATGAAAATTGAGTTTTTATCTACTCTTGGCTGTTGCCCGCCTCTTAGTATCGAATTGCTTTCGAATTTCTGGCTCTGGTCTATATTTTTTACAGCCAGAAAATCTGCCTCATTGATCTGTCCGCTCTGCGCAAATGCGGTGATGGCATTGCGGTAAGTAACCAGCTCAATATCCTGCAAGCTGATGCCTGATTGTTTCATCAGGGCTGCGGTTTTAGGAATGGCCAATGGGTCACTGATGCCCCAGTCTGCTGCTGAATTGATCATGATCCTTTCTGTTCCGTATTGTTTTACCACTTCAACCATACGCTCATTTCCCATTTTGGTGAAAGGGTAAATGGTGAAGGCCGCCCAAAAGCCTCTGTCGAGCACTTCTTTAACGGTTTCTTCATTGTTGTGGTCTACAATAACGGAGTATGGTGAAAGACCCTGCTCTATGGCGATGTCCATACTGCGCTGGGTACCTTTTTTCTTATCTCTGTGTGGGGTGTGGATCTGAACGGGTAGAGATGCTTCTTTTGCCAGGTCGAGCTGCAGTCGGAAATATTTCTCTTCTGCGGCAGTCTGGTCATCGAAGCCGATCTCGCCGATACCTACTACGCCTTCCTTAAATATAAAGTTGGGCAGGATCTCCATCACCTGCTCGGCCAGTGCTTCATTGTTGGCCTCACGTGAGTTTAAGCCTATGGTACAATAGTGTTTGATGCCGAACTGGGATGATCTGAATCTTTCCCATCCGATCAGACTGGCGTAATAATCCGTAAAGCTGGCCAAACCGGTACGCGGCTGCCCAAGCCAGAAGGCAGGTTCTATCAGCGCAACGATTCCTGCATCTGCCATGGCCTGGTAATCGTCGGTAGTACGGGAGGTCATGTGTACATGCGGGTCGAAAAATCTCATCCCGCTAATGTCATTTAGGTCAAGAGAGGTTTGAATTTTTTCTCCTTCACTTCTTTCCTTGAAATTTTCATTACAGCACATAATTCAAATATTTTATAGTTCCTTGTTATTGTCTATTAGGTTGTAGATCTCGGGATGCACGGTTCTGTGCGCGGCGAGCCGTTCCTGTACATAATCCTTTAAAGTTTCTGACAGCGCAGGGTTGTTCCTTTCTTTAAGCCCCGTGATCTTAGTGACATCCTTTTCGGTAAAGAATGCTTTGAGTACCAATTGGTTCCAGGATCCTTCGGAAAGGTATTTGGCCGGATAGGGGTTGTGGTACATGATGGCCTCGAGCACGGTTCCAATATTGCTTCGGATGCCTTCTTCACAGCGGTTGATCCATTCTTCGGGATAGCTGTAAAAGGGCAGGGCAGCGTATAGGGCGATCTGTTCGTTCATCTCTGCACCGGTGAAAAGGCCATTGATTTTCTTTAAGTAGGTTTCTTTGTTCTGATCGGGTACTTGCATCAGCAGGTAAACACGGCACAGGCGATCGGCTGCCCATATTTCTCCGGGTCTGATTTCTATGTTTTTTTTATCTGCAAACCTGGGAATGTGCGAAAAGGTAAGGTTCAGCTGCAGTGACTTATTTTCATCTTCAGTCTTTACCAAATCTATTTTCTGTTCAAGCCAGGTTATTGCCTCACTGCTCAGGTTTTGCCTGATGATCCTCTCTACGTCTGTTAAAAGCATGGTTTACCTAATTAACGGCCACAAAATAGTTGATCGCAAGCGCTCCGCTAATGATCAGTAACCCGAAGAATTCACGGGTCTTTTCAATATACGGTTTGGTGGCTTGCATACTTTCCACTAAGCTTGGCCTTCTGTACTTCGTTATCCAGTCGCGCACGCCATCTTTCGAAAAAAACAAGACGGCTGCGTAAACTACATAGAAAGATATGGCTCCCAGGTATACATTCGGATAAAATTTATTAAATATGGCAAATCCACAACAAATGGCTGCAGACATATAGATGGGTACCCAAAGCCATGGATCGACGTCATTTAAATTTAAATAGGCAAATACTATAAATGCCAAACAAAAGATGGTATTTAAAATGCTAAGCAACAGCATACTCGTGAAGGTTTAATTTGTGTGTGTTTATTAATACAAAGAAACAGATAAATATATCGATTTAGCAATATGCAATTGTAAAAAAAGAAATAGGAAAAAGATATTTTTCACTGATTTATTGATTTTTAGCTAATTTCATAGATACGAATAGAACCCTAAAAAATAATACAATGAAGAAAATCTTGTTGCCAGCTATAATCTTTATGGCACTCCATGTGTGCGGGCAGCACAAACTCGAAAAGATCTGGGAAACAGACAGTATCATTAATTTGCCTGAATCGGTACTGCCGGATACGAAAGCCGGAGTATTGTATGTTGCAATAATGGGCAACAGCGCCGATGCGAAGGACGGCATAGGCGGTATTGGTAAACTGGGCCTGGACGGAAAGGTCATTAACCTGGAATGGGTAACCGGACTGAATTCGCCGAAGGGAATGGCCATCTATAAGGATAAGATGTATGTGGCCGATATTACCGATGTGGTGGTGATTGATATCCCGAAGGCGAAGGTGCTGCAGACCATTCCTATTACAGATGCAGGATTTTTGAATGATGTAACTGTGAGTGATAAGGGAATTGTTTACGTGTCTGACTCTAAGACCAAAAAGATCCACAGGATTACGGGCGGTAAGGATGAGGTGTACATGGAGAATATTGATGGTATTAATGGTCTGAAAGCTGTTGGTGATGATTTGTATATTGCAGGCGGAGGCAAAAATTTGCTGAAGGCTGATGCGGCAAAGAGCATGATAAAGATTGCCGGATTACCGCAGGGTGGTGACGGCATTGAGCCTATTGGCAACGGCGACTTTGTATTCTCGGCCTGGGGCGGATATATCTATTATGTATATGCCGACGGCAGGAACGAGTTGCTGCTCGATACCCATCTGCAAAAGATAAACACGGCCGATATTGGCTATGATCCTGTTAAGAAGATTGTGTACGTGCCTACATTTTTTAAGAAAAGTGTAATCGCCTATCAGCTAAAATAAGTATTCAAAGCATCAGGGTTTTACTTTAACCCTGATGCCTTCTGAATGTGTGCTGAATTCTGGCGCATACATGCATTGCAGTGTGGTGATGCCGTTTGAAAAATTTCCGGAATGGCTTACCCTTAGCGGATATTCAAATACATAAACTCCCTTGCGCATAAAGTCGATGAAGAAATTGGTTGAGGCATCTTTGGTGCTTTCATAATAACCAAGCCCATCCTGATATTTAAATTGTGAGATCACATTTACAGGTTCAAAGCCGGATGACCGCATGTCTTTAAGGTGGATATATTCCATGTCACGGTCGGCACGGATCTCTATCCGTACCTTCAGCAGGTCGCCGGTTTTAAGTGTGTTTGCTGCGCTGAGCGGAACGAGTACATCTCCTTTTCCATTGTTGCGGCTTATAAATAATTGCTTTTTGATCTTTACGCCGGTTTCAGCCGGGCTGATCTTGTCGAGCTGCTCAAAATACTGCCAGTAGACTCCTCCCCATGCGATCGATTTATTGTTATTGCGGACTTCAATTTTCCCCATTTCAGGTTTTACCTGTGCACCGGGGATACTGATTTTTCTGTATCCTGTTCCGGCTGGTTCTTCCAGACCCAGCTGGGCAATGGTCTTGTCTCCGATTTTAATATCCGGCTCTGAATCGCCTTCCAGTAAATTATTGCCGCGCATCAGCAGCGCATAACAGGCTGCAGTGGTTGCTTTGGTGGTTTGCCACTCGGTGGTTTGTTTGTTTTTCAGCAGCCAGATCTTCATTTCTTCAACAGCAGCTGCGTCTGAAGCGACTTCATCGAAGACCTCGATCAGCAGGGATTGCGTTTCAACAGAGCTCTGGTACCACCACCAGCCGTTGGTGTTTTCTGCCCAGTACATGCCCATCTCTTCATTTTGCTGGGCATGGTCTTTTATTGTGGCTACAATCTTCATCGCTTCTGCATGATTGCCTGATCTGTGGAGCACCAATGCGGCTAGTGCCTGCTGGTAGAGCCCCATCGACAGCCAGTTTTTACTAATCTGCTCTGTATAATGCTCTTGTGCTTTTTTAAATTTAGGATTGTGGTTGACCTGTTTGGAATAGCTGCGGGCATATAAATAATGCAGTGGCAGGTAGGCGACCGTTTTATCTGTCAGGTCGCGGCTATAGTCTGCTTCCAGTTCTGCATCGAGGTAAATGATCGCTTTATTCAGTACGATATTGACATTGGGATAGGCCTTTTCATCAATCAGTTTCAGGTAGTTCAGTTGCGATATACCTTGCACAATGTGCTGGGTAATGAACCTGTTTCCATTCATTCCGCTGAACCAAGGGAACGATCCGTTAGGAAGTTGCATCTTCTCCAGCTTCTCAAAGTTGGCTTTCAGTTCGCCGCTCATCCGGTCGAGATCAAAGAGCACTGCCAGTCTCCTTTTTCTTTCTTTGTCGTTACTGGCAGCTCTTACCCACGGTGTTTCCTCCAACATGATGGATTTAAGTTCCTGGTTTTTCTCCAGGTTGGAGGTTAGGTCTTCACCACCGGATTGCTGCCATTCATTAAATACTTCTTTGATCTTTGGCGAGCTGTTGATGATTCCTGTCGCAAAACTGTTGGCATAAAACCGGCTGAAGGTCTGCTCGGCACATTCATGAGGGTATTCCATCAAATAAGGCAAAGCCTGAATCGCATACCATGCCGGATTCGTGGTAAATTCCATGGTGAAGGCCTGGTTTTTTAAAGTGGAGGATTTGCCTGACTGCAGAAGTTTGTCCATGACAAAAGTTTTGGCGGAGTTTCCGCGCACATTGAGCGGCATGGTTTCAGTAACCATCATTTTATTCGGAAGTACCGGTATGGTCGTCTGCTCTCCGTCATTATATCTTCCGGATTCTGCGGTGAGCTTGTAAGTGATGGCACTTACGCCCGAAGGGATAATCAGCTGCCATTTTACCGCTGCGTTTCCTGCGTTCGCCAGCTGGAAACGCTGGGTGGATTTCGAAGCAGGGGCAAACAGTTGCAGTGCATTTCCGGTCAGGGCATCGGAAAGTTCCAGTACTGCATTGCCCTTTAATTTTTTACCGGAAAGGTTGTTTAGCCTTGCGAGGAAGAGAATGGTATCTCCTTCTCTGAAAAAACGAGGGGCGTTGGCCGAAATGGCCAGTTGCTTCTGGGTGATGAGCTCGCGGCTGAAACTGGTCGTTTTGAAATCTTTGGTATGCGCGAAACCGCGCATGCGGTATCGTGTGAGTGACTGCGGAATGGTAAACTCAATATTGATCTCTCCATTTTCATTGGTGTGCAGCTGTGGGTAGAAAAAGGCTGTCTCATTGAAGTTTGTTCTCACTGCAACGCCGTCTTTAGTTTTGGTATTTACAATTTTTTGTTCAGCAAGCTTATTGTTTGAGATATTTAAGCCGGCGACCTTGCCCTGCAGCAGCTGCTCCACATTGGCAACGGGCACGTCCTGAACCTCTTTCCCGGTAACAATAAAGGATGAGCCGGTGGTCTGTTCCCGCGAACGTTTCTGATATCCTCTGATGACTACCTCACTTAAACTTTTGCTGTTTCCCTGTAACGTCGCGTCGAGCCTGGTCTGGCCTGGTTTGACACGAACGCTTAGGTTGGTATAGCCGAAAAGACGGAATGTCAATCTGTCGCCGGCTTTGGCATCGATCTGATAAATTCCGAAGGCGTCGGTTGTTTTGCGAATTTTTCCAAGGGTAACCATCGCGCCGGAAAGCGCCTCTCCGTTGTTGTTTTTTACAATGCCATAAAACTGGCCGCTTGCCTTAAGTTCGCTTAGTCTTTTCGCCCGGTCTTCTTCAAATCTTTTCTGCCTTGCGGTTTCCACGCTTATTAAAAAGGTGCTGAGATTGTAGGATGGAGAGGAATTGAAGCTGAAACCGTAAAAGTTTAATTTTTCGTAATCTCTGATGACGGCTGCAATGTAACCGTTATGGTAATGGTACCATAAAGGCGTTCCGTTTCTGGTTTCATTTAAGCCGGAGTTCCAGGTGTACTTATAATAATTGTAATTATCACGGTACATGTTGCCCCATTGCATTGGCCGGAGGGTTTCAAGGGAGGCATCGTAAAGCGTGGCAACGAGTTCGGCCATCTGTTTTTCGCCCGCTTTATTGGTGATCCTCAGCTTCCAGCTTTCTTTTTCACCGGGTTCAAGTTTATTTCTAAAACTCAGAAATTTGACATCAAGTAGCCTGCGGGCATCGATAATTTCGATGGTTTGAAGGGATTTGTAGGTTGTTCCGTTCTGGACCATAGAAAATTGCACAGCGAAAGATTCTTCAAATTCAGGTCTAGCGGGGATACTGATGAAAGTTTGTTTGGGTGAAACGTCGATCCAGACTTTTTTCAGGACTTCTTCTCTATAATAAACTTCATAGTATGCTTTACTGCCTGATTTTAACCCGGCGAGCCTGAATGTAGCGGACTGCCCGGGCTTGACCGAGGTTTGTTCGGAAACGAGCCATTCTCTATCTGTTTGTATGGTTGTCGGGCTGCGGTCATATATCCGCACAATTTGTTCAAAGCTTACCGTATCCTGTGCCTCATTCTCTGCAGTGAACCTTATTTTGTAATAGGCTGGTTTCAGATTTTTTTCATTTAAGACAAATGTGCTCCGCCCTGAAAGCATGTCGATTTGCTGAATATGCTCCTGCGCACCTGTCTTCCATTTGGCGGGATCGCCTTCTCCCTCGTATTCTTCGCCCGGGAAAGTGCTGATAAATTCTTCCCTGGTTAAATTGTATCCCTGAGGTTGTTGAGAAAAAGGGCTTTTCGAGACCAGCCTGCCGGGAAATTGCAATGGATACCAGCGTGCGGTAACCTTGCCTTTGATGTGCTCATAGTTCAGGTTCGTTATGCTGACCGGAATGCTGTCGTGATCAGCATTGAGAAAAAGCTGGGGAGGCATGCTGACATTTAATATCAGGTCACTTTTGCCTACATTAATGGTCTTTTCGCCAGTTTTTGTTTCGCCTCCAATGTCTGTCACATCGGTTGTGATGGTGTAGGTATAATATTTATCGGCTAAGTCGCCTTCATCTGCAAAGAACTTTACGGTAAAGCCTCCATCGGATTTTGTAGTCGTTGTTCCGGTAGTAATTTGTTCTGATTCGGTGTTATATGAACGGTTGGCCAGATGGTCGTAGCTGTAAATGGCATTCCTGATGACGGTATATTTGACAGCTGCACTGCCCACCGGATAACCGGAGTACGTGGTGGCCTTGCCTTTGACAGAAATGCTATCGTTTAGTTTGTACCGCTGGGTAATCTTATCAAATAAGACTTCGAAGGTTGGTCTCTTGTATTCTTCGACCTGGACTTCCTTACTTCCATAGTCTGTTTCCAGTGCCATGGTACCGTTCAATTTCCCTGGCGGAATTTTAAAGCTTCCCTGGAAGGTTCCGTATTCATTGGTCGTTAATGACACCTTTTCGATACTGTTTCCGTTTACATCCTCTAACGCTACATCGATTTTTTCGTTGGTCAGTATGCTGCGCTTCCCGTTATAGTCTGTAAAATACAATCCCTTATAGAATACGATCTGACCGGGCCGATAGATGGGGCGGTCGGTAAACATCACAACTAAACGCTGGCTAACTCCCCCATGGCCGAATCTGTTTGGTTGCATGAGCAGCACGGTATCGGTTCCGCGGGTAACGGTGGTAGCATAGGTATCTGTGAAGCTTGTTGTTACGGCCGCTCCATTTTCATCTGTTTTGGTCTCGGCACTTCTATATGTGTATGTTTTTCCATTCCATTCCCTCCGGCTTATCAGAATCTTAACATCCCTGAGCGGGGCACCTGTCTGGTTATCGGTTACGGTATATTGTACTTGTGGCTCAATGGATCTGTTGCTGACATCCATGCCGGTAACCGTGAACTTACTGTAACTGTTAACCGGGTCTTCAGCTAAGGAATCGAGTGCGTCGCCATTTTGCGCAACCAGCAGGTAGGAGCCGGTTGGCAAGCCTTCTATCCGGTCTGAAAGGGTATGATGCTGGTAATCTGCATTTTTAGGCAGCGCTACGGACCAGATTCTATATTCCTTATGCTTCACTACAAAAGCGGCATAAAGATCTGCTCTTCCAAAATTGTTGTACTGGTTTAGCGGGTCGAAGGGCAGGCGGTAAAGTTTCAGATGGATGGAATCTAAATTTTTATACCCGTATTGTATCTGAATGGGCTTTTGAGGTGCAGCAAACTGTTTAATAGTAATTGTAAGGTTCTTCTTTGCGATTTCTTTGATCATATTGGCTGCATTTTTTGCACCCATCGACTGCGGCCTCGATTGGATTGCTTCCTGAGCAATTTCTACCGCCTTAGTCAGATTTTGATCGGAGTTCGCTGCCCATATCAGATAGTTCTTATATAGCGAGGCGATTTCAAAAAGCACATCAGCATGAATGTCGGTACCTTCACATTGTTTTAATAAGGCGGTAAGGGATCCGAAATATTCTTTATTCCTATCTGTATCGCCATTTCTCTGGTACATAAACTTGAGGCGCTTCAGTTCGGCATCTGCCCATGCGGCAGTATTTTTATGCAATTTGTGATAACTGAGCAGGTTTTGAAAGATTTTCATCGCACTTGACGTTACGCCCAAACTGTCCTTTGATTCTCCTTCATTGTCCAGGTCACTTTGTGTGCTCATCAACAGGTTTAGGGCGCGGTCTGCCAAAAGGTCGTAAAGTGTGGGTCGGAGATACCTGGTCGCGGTGTCACCAATGATGATATCTTTAAGGCTGGCTGTTTTTGTGTTCTGAAGCAAGGTCATTTCTGACAGCGATGCAATGTATTGGTTTAGGCTTTCCCTGATCATTTTTTTAGAAGACCATACTTCTATATCGCCTTCCAGGTCTGCTGCTACGTCTGTACGCTGCCTGATCCGGTACCTGCTTTTTTCATAATAGCTCCAGTAGCCTTCGGCCAAAATGGACTGAAGGATACTCTTTTCCGGTTGCTTGCTTTGGGCGATGTCCTGCTTTAGCTGAGCAATGATAACCACCATGCCGTTCTCTGTCAGGTAGCTGGAAAATACCATCCTGTACATGGTCGCTTTGATGAGCATTTGAGTATTGCCCTCGAGCCGGGCTTTAGCGCAGAGTTCGGTAACCAGCGGCAAAGCCTTCTTTGCTGCCTGGTTCTTAGCCAGCGAGTCTATCTGATCGAAAGCCTTTTGATAATCGGCCTTGCTTTGGCTTTGTGAAAAAGCGCCAAAGGTACAAAGGGTGAAACTAATGAACAGGGTAATGGTCTGAAGAGCGATTTTCATACAGTAAGTTTAGAGCAGGATGATCAGTGGGTTATTATTCCATATGCTGTTTATTCGACCCGGCTCCAGACCTCATAGATCTTTGCACCTTTACTGCTCAGTCCGCTATGGTGCCATTTGCCGTTTTCCAGCTTTCCGTCAAAGCTTAGAGAGGCGCCCACTCTGGTGTTATCGCGGGAAAAGAATTCGATTTTTTCGGTATATTTTCCGTCTTTGAAGGTATAGGATCCGCCGCCTGTTCCGGAAAATTGTTTTTTACCCGGATCTATGGCCACCCATTGAAACTTGGTTCCAGTAAGTAATTTATAGGTCTGGCGGGTTCCGCTCTGATGAATGTCTGCTACTTTGCCGTCTTCGCCCATCCTTCCGGTAATGCGCCAAACGCCTGCAAGCGGTGCTTTGCCTTCGTCTACACGTTCAAAGCTGGCTTTGCCATCCCACAACTGCAGGGAAAGCTGTTCGCCGGATACGGTAAAGGGAACGTCCATGCTGGTGCCGACACTGGTGGAATCTGTCGTATTGAAGAGCACTTTTCCTTTTATGGTATTGTCTTTTATTTCATAACTACCGCCCTGGCTGGATATAAATTTATTTCCCTGGCTTACGGTATGAAAATAGTAGCCGTCCTGAAAAAAGAGGTGGTGCTGGTCCTCTCCGTTGCTCAGTTCCCAGGCACCTGTAACAGATGCTGTTTGCGCGTTTGCATTAGAGAAAATCGAGGTAAGCACCAGCATGAAGATCATACTGATGCGGGTAATTTTGTTCGCATTCATAGCATTGGCATTTGGTTATCAATAGTTTTGTACTAAAGATAATAAATTACTATGAATGTTGATGTTAAGATTGCAATCCGCGGATTTCTACGACTTCCTCTGCTTCTGCATTGTAGTCTACACCTGCCACTTCAAATCCAAAAAGGTTAAAGAAGTCTTGTTTGTAGCCTTCAAGATCGCCTATTTCCGGCAGCGTTTCTGTTGTCGCCTGTTGCCATAATTTGAAAACTTCTTCCTGAACGTCTTCACGCATTTCCCAGTCGTCTATTCTGACCCTGCCTTTTTCGTCTGTTTGAAGCGTTTTTCCTGAATAAAGATGGTCATGGAACAGGCGGCTGATCTGCTCAATGCAGCCCTCGTGAATGCCTTTGGCCTTCATAACTTTATAGAGCAGGGAAATGTATAACGGGATGACAGGAATTGCTGAACTGGCCTGGGTAACCAAAGCTTTGTTTACCGATACATAGGCTTTTCCGTTTATGTCTTTCAGTTTATCGGAAATGGTAAAAGCTGTTGCTTCAAGATGGTCTTTTGCGCGGCCTATGGTTCCTTTTCTGTACACAGGTTCTGTGACTGCCGGGCCAATGTAAGAATAGGCTACAGTTGTTGCGCCTTCGGCAAGCAGATTTTCTTTTTTTAGAGCGTCGATCCACATTTCCCAGTCTTCTCCGCCCATAACAGCTACTGTGTTTTGGATTTCATCTTCGTTTGCAGGGCTGATGGATACTGAAGATACAATACCTGTGTGGAAATCGACAGTTTTGTCGCTAAACTCTTCTGAAACTGGTTTAAGTACCGAACTGTGCGTTTCTCCGGTTACCGGGTTGGTTCTTTTTGGAGAGGCAAGGCTATAGATCACCAGGTCTATCTGGCCAAGGTCTGCTTTGATCAGGTCTATGGTCTGCTGCTTTATTTCATTAGAAAAGGCGTCTCCATTGATGCTTTTTGCGTATAGACCAGCTTCATCTGCAAAGGTCTCAAAAGCTGCGGTATTGTACCAGCCGGGTGATGCTGTTTTACCTGGCGTGCCTGGTTTTTCAAAATATACGCCTATTGTCGCTGCGTCTGAACCAAAGGCACTTGTAATTCTGGATGCCAGTCCGAAGCCTGTAGAGGCGCCGATTATAAGTGCTTTTTTGGGTCCGTTTACTTTTCCCTGCGATTTCACATAGTCAATCTGTTTCAGTACATTTTGTTTGCACCCTTCAGGATGTGATGTAAGGCAAATAAATCCGCGTGTTCTTGGGCTGATGATCATAATAAGGTTATATAATGTATGATTGTTCTAAAATAAAAATTCCGACAAAGCTAGAACTTTTATCCGGAACTATGACTTGGCATGTTTTGAATGTTAAAGCAGGATGCAGCGCTCGCCTGCAAGTAGTTCCTTGCAATGCTCGTCGTTGGTGGGGATGCTGATCTGCTCGAGTTCCTTACGGTAGTTTTGTTTAATTTCTTTCCGGCTTTTTGCCCGGATAAATCTTCTGATGTCGTCGCTGTTTGCCAGTACAAGGCCCGGGACCTCTGCAGGCTGGTTTTGCTCATTCTTGGCTACCATTGTGAAATAGCTGGTGTTGGTGTGCTTGATCTCGTTGGTCTTTACATTTTCAGAAACCACCCTTATGCCGACTACGACAGAGGTTTTGCCAACGTAATTTACAGAGGCCATCAGGGAAACCAGGTCGCCGACCTCTATGGGTTCCAGAAAGTTTACGGTGTCGATGGATGCGGTTACGCAATAGTTTCCTGCATGTTTTGATGCGCAGACATAGGCCACTTTGTCCATAAGCGACAATAGGATGCCACCATGGATCTTACCGCCAAAATTAGAATAAGACGGGATCATTAACTCGGTAAGAACGGTTTTCGAAAAACTAACTGGTTTGTAGGGTACTGTTTGTGGAGGGATAGGCATTGTATTGATTTAGGTTGTTATGTACATGAAGTGCAGGCTACTTCACGCTAAAATAAGCAGTATAACCGAGGCTGTCTATAAAAACTTAAAATAAATGCTAAGATCTGCAGACCTGTCTGATCGGAATTTCCAGTCCAATCAGGGCATACAGGCATAAAATACTCAGATATCCTGCTGTCCGAATCCGGCCCTGATTTGTCCGTCTGAAGGTTTTTCATCTCCCCTTTTATGCCCTGTTCGAATAGTTTTGAAGTATTAAATCACCTAAAAAAGTGTAATTATGAAAACTGCAATCATTAAGCTCAGGAGGCGGCTTGCCGCTGGAATGATCGCTTTCGCCTCTGTTCTGGCCATTTCAACAGCCAGGTTCGAACAGGATCCCCAAAGTTGCGGTATGATCACTGTCCAACTCAAGAAAAAAAAGAACGCAGGCGGCGAACTGCAGTAATCATCGTGAGTTGCCGAAATGTCTGTCTGGCGCCCAAATCTGTCTGCTTCGGCCCCGTTTCTGTTCCTTAGCGACCCTAACACCACTAATTTTATACATCAATTAATAGTAAGTAATAAATACCATGACGCACCTATCAATAACCAATACCCGCTTCCAGTGGATGCTGACTTTTATCTTCATCGCCTTACAATTGCCTGCCTCAGCCGCTGTTTTCGCTAAAACGACAGAAATTACACGCTTTAATGAGATTCAAACCGAAGATCCTTTTGATCACATCAGGCAGGTAAAAGCAGGCTTACTTGATGTTGGTTATGTCGATGCAGGTCCTGCTGATGGTAAACCGGTCTTGCTTATCCATGGCTGGCCATATGATATCTACAGTTATAAAGAGGTATCGGAATTTTTAACGGCGAAAGGTTACAGGGTATTGATTCCATACCTGCGCGGTTACGGCAGCACCAGGTTTTTGTCTGACGCAACTGCCAGAAATGGGCAACAGTCTGCTTTTGCTGCAGACATGATTGCATTCCTGGATGCACTAAAAATAAAAAATGTCATCGTCGGTGGCTTTGACTGGGGAGCGCGTACTGCGGATATTATGGCTGCCTTGTGGCCGGAAAGGGTAAGAGGATTAGTGTCTGTGAGTGGATATCTGATCGGCAGTCAGGCTGGTAACAAAACTCCGCTCAAACCACAAGCCGAGCTGGCATGGTGGTATCAGTTTTATTTCGCTACAGAACGTGGTCAGGCAGGCTATCAGGCCAATACTTCAGCGTTCAACAAACTGATCTGGCAAACGGCATCACCTACCTGGAAATTCAGTGAGGAAACTTATAGCCGTTCTGCAACTTCGTTTGATAATCCCGACCATGTAAAGATCGTGATTGACAACTATCGCTGGAGATTGGGTATTTCTAAAGGAGAGGGCCGGTACAACCTGCTGGAAGCTAAACTTGCCGGTGCACCGGCGATCACAGTACCATCGGTAACCCTGGAAGGTGATGCAAATGCTGCCCCGCATCCCGATCCGGTTAGTTACGCCATCCGCTTTAAGGGGAAATATGCCCATCATAACATTGCTGGTGGGGTGGGGCATAATTTACCTCAGGAAGCCCCGCAAGCCTTCGCTGATGCCATACTCGAAGTTGCCGCATGGGCCGCTGATATTCGTTAACATAACAATACGTCATAAACTAAAAATTTAAATACAATGAACAATCAAATCGTTTTTACCGCCATCGGCGGATCAGCAATCACCAAAACATTATACACAGGCAAAGTCCACATCAGTGGTGGCCGTGAAGGAGTTGCAAAAAGTACAGACGGACGTTTAGACATTAGCCTGTCCACACCGGGAAGTACCGGCAAAGGTACTAATCCCGAACAGCTCTTTGCTGCGGGCTGGTCTGCCTGTTTTATCGGTGCTATGCAGCACAATGCCGCCGCCGCAAAAATCAAACTCCCTGAAGGAACTTCCGTAGATGCTGAAGTCGACCTGGGTACCGGCGAGCAAGGCTTCGCGTTGCAGGCAAGGTTGCAGGTTAACCTGCCTGGTTTATCTATCGGGGAGGCATCCGGCATTGTGGAGGCCGCTCACCAGACCTGTCCATATTCGAAGCTCAGCAGAAACAACATCAATGTAGAGATTTCGGTCGCCATTTAAAGGCAGGCGCGGAACAGTAGCGTCTGCCTCTGAACTGTATATATTTTATCAATACATTTGATCAGCGATTTTTACAGCCATGAAGAAAACAAGTCTTAAGATTTCAAATGCCACCATCTGGACCAGTTCAATTGTTCTTGGTGTATTGTCTTCAGTACCACAGCTTGCATCCCATCAGTTCAGGCTGCTGGAAGCCACGGTGAATGCAGCCATTACAGCTGCATTTGCTGTAAGCATGTGGTACTTTAATATTTACATGCTTTCAAGAAAGAGCCAGAGGCGACAGGGAGAGCAGATCTCCTATCAGAAATTGATCAATTCCCTGCTTTTTGGTCTGGTACTGATGCTTGGCCTTGCCTATATTCAGCAGTTGATCCTTTCTCACATCGACTTCGGCCCGACTATGTTAATGGTTGAGGTCCGCGGGATACTGATCAACCTGGTTTTTTACATGTTCCTGAACCTGCTGCAGCAGAACTATGAAAATCAGCACGTAAGTATGGAACTGGAACGTTTCAGAAATGATAACCTGAGCGCACAGTATGACCTGCTCAAACAGCAGGTCAATCCGCATTTTTTGTTCAATAGCCTGAATACGCTGAAAGCTATGGTAGAATCCAAAGACGAACAGTCTGTGGATTTTATACTGAAGCTGGCGAATTTTTATCGTTATACCCTGGAAAGCCGCAAGCTAGATCTGATCCATGTAAGGGAGGAAATGGACATATTGAACGCTTATCTGTTTTTACAAAAGGCCAGGTTTGATGATGGTTTCATTTTCAGCAGTACGCTAAGTGAGGAAGTGCTGGATACCCTTATTCCGCCTTTTACCCTGCAACTGCTGGTAGAAAACTGCTTAAAGCACAATGTAGTGTCATTGCAGAGACCCCTGCGGATCAGCATTTATCAGCAAGGGGATAGAATTGTAGTGGAGAACAAGGTTCAGCTGAAAAACAGCGAGGAAAATTCACTTGGAGTCGGCCTGAAAAACATAGAGCTCAAATACAGTCAATTGCTGGACAGGCAGGTGGAAGTGCTGAATGACAATCAACTATTTCAAATCAAACTACCGTTAATTTATGAACATCATCATCATTGAGGACGAATTGCGAACCGCTAAGTCCCTTGAAAATATACTCAAGGAACTGCGGCCATTTGCTACCATCACCGGGCCTCATCAAAGTATAGAAGAGGCAGTAACGGCCCTTTCTGCGGGAGCAAAACCCGACCTGATCTTTATGGATATCCAGCTGGCCGACGGACTGAGTTTTGAAATCTTCAAATCAGTGGAGATCAGCTGTCCCGTAGTGTTTTGCACGGCGTTTGACGAATATTCGCTGGAAGCTTTCAAGCGCAATGGTGTAGATTATATACTTAAACCATTTTCGAAAGATGATATTGCGAAGGCCCTCGGAAAAGTAGACGATCTGAAAAACTTTTTTCAGCAAAAAGCCCTCCCCGATATCAGTGACTTTTTGATTCAGATGGTGCAGCCTGCGGAGAAGACCAGTTTTCTGGTATTCAAACATCAGAAGTATACCACTGTTCAGACCGCTCAGATCGCCTATTTTTATATTCGCAATGAATCAACTTCGATCATGTGCTTTGATGGTCAGGAGTTTTCCCTGAACCAGTCCCTGGACCAGATTGCCGGATCTGTATCGCAAAAACAGTTTTTTCGGGTCAACCGGCAATACCTCGTGAACTTCAGTGCCATTAAGGAGACCGAACATTATTTTCTGCGCAAGCTCTATGTCAAACTGCTTATTGAAACCCCGGAGAAGCTGCTCATCAATAAAGAGAAATCTGCTGCATTCCTCTCCTGGATGGAGAACCGTTAACAGCATCCTATTCGGGGCCGCCCTGTCTAAGTGACCATTCCGATTGTCCGTTTCAACCTGAATCTTCTGTTTTTAAGCATTGCAGGTCCCTAAGTTTGAATCAGATTAAAGATTTTAATTATGAAAACGATACACCTCAGCATGCTCAGCGCATTAGCCATCATCCTGGTAATCACCGCGATCCTGGCCGACAGGTCCATGGCCTCCAGATCATCCATTTCTAAAACCATTAAAGGCGACGGCTTCGTTGTTCTGGAACTTTTTACTTCCGAGGGTTGTTCCAGTTGTCCGCCAGCCGACGAACTGCTGGCTAAAGTGCAACGCGAAGCTGGTAACCTTCCGGTTTATGTGCTGGCTTACCATGTAGATTACTGGGACCATCAGGGCTGGAGAGACGTATTCAGTAACCCGGACTATAGCAAACGCCAATATGAATATGCCAGTAAACTCCGCACGCAGGTATACACTCCGCAGGTAGTCGTCAACGGTAAATCAGAGTTTGTAGGTTCCAACGCTGCAGCTTTGAATTTCGCCGTCACCAGCGGACTAAGTGCAAGTCCGGCCATTGAGCTGCAACTTCATGGAAATCAGAAAAAAAGAAGAATGGAGATCCACTATAAGATTACCGGGAAACCAGATCAGAATGAACTGCTGATCGCGGTTATCCAGAAAAATGCGATCCACCGGATCAAACTTGGTGAAAATAAGGGTCGTATACTGAGCCATGCTCAGATCGTCAGAAGCTTACAGGCTTTTCCGATCGGGCAATATGAAAGTGGGACGGTCAATGTCGTGCTGCCCGAAGATTACGAACCGTCGGGATGGGAAGTCATCGGCCTTTTGCAAGGGAAACAAACTCGTGCCATTCAGGGCGCTGGGAGGGTGGTGTTGAGTGCGAACTGAAAAACCTTATGCCGTTGTGTATGGTAAAACTTAGGGTCAATAAAAAGCGGTTATGAAATGGAGGCAAGGCACCATGAATAGTTCGACCCGGTAAGGAAGGGTAAAAAAAAAGGACAACTTCAGATTTAATGAAGTTGTCCTTTTCTGTGGGAGATACTGGGTTCGAACCAGTGACCCCCTGCTTGTAAGGCAGGTGCTCTGAACCAGCTGAGCTAATCTCCCTTCGGTTCTACTCTTTTTATTTGAAACAGCAGAGTAAGCTGTTTTGTGGGAGATACTGGGTTCGAACCAGTGACCCCCTGCTTGTAAGGCAGGTGCTCTGAACCAGCTGAGCTAATCTCCCCTTGGTTCTGCTCTTTTTATCCAGCTGAACATGCTGTGGTCCCTAAATGTTAGGGAGTGCAAATATACACCTCTAATTTAAAACTCCAAAACTTTTATAAGATTTTAGGAAAGCACCTCTTCCAATACCTGGTGTGAACGGATACTGCCAAAAGAAGCTGTATGTAAGGTGTAGTAAATCAGTATTTTATCCAGCAGAAGTCTCCTTGTAGTGTTTTCTGCCTTTATTTCATTTATTTTTTCAAAAGGGAGTGAAAACAAAGAAATAAATAGGGAGGCCTCTTGTTTCTCCAGAAAATTAGGGTGTATTGGCCTCCCATTCTTAAACTCACCTTCCTGCAGGTCAAAGTAATCATCTCCGGTTCCCGACAGGGTGCTTGGTGCAAAGCCCAGAAACCTGGAAAGCTTAAGTAAAAAGGAAAGATGAAAATTTACGTTGGCCTCACCACACTCATCAAACCAGCAAATGGAACTGTATATGAATTCAAACAAATGTTCATCTGTCATTTGCTGCCTGATGCTTTTGTACAATACTTCATTTAAAAAAATCACCATGGTGCTTTTAATGATGTCGTAAGGGATGGTCCTGAAAACAGGGGAGGGTCTTAGCTCAGTAAGTCGCTGAATTCCTGTGCTGGTTTTATGGTAAACGACCATGTCTACCAGGTGCAG
>DATFQH010000144.1:0-3435 GCA_035264385.1 Pedobacter sp. | reverse complement strand
CATACGAACGCAGCGGCAAAAAAGAGACCGCTACCTATAACGAAGCCATTCAATACTATAAAGCACTGGACGCCGCCTATCCGCAGGCCAGATTGCTTAGCTATGGAAGTACAGATTTTGGAAAACCCCTTCATTTGCTGGTTTTGTCAAGAGATCAGGTTTTCGATCCTGAAAAGATCAGGAAGAACGACAAACGCATATTGCTAATTAACAATGGCATTCATCCGGGTGAGCCGGAGGGGATAGATGCAAGCATGATGCTGGCACGTGACCTGCTGAAAGCAGACCGTTTACCGGAAAACATAGTGATCTGTATCATTCCGGTCTATAATATAGACGGGAGCTTTAACCGTACTTCTACTTCGCGTGCCAACCAGAACGGACCGGTCGCCTATGGCTTCAGGGGCAATAGCAGGAACTATGATTTGAACCGGGATTTTATTAAAACGGATTCCAGAAACTCACATACTTTCCAGGAGATTTTTAATACCTGGCAGCCGGAGATTTTTGTAGATACCCATACCAGTAACGGGGCAGATTATCAATATGTAATGACCCTCATTCCGACTCAAAAGGACAAGCTGAACCCCCTGCTTTCGGCATATATGACCGGCAGCATGATTCCGGCACTGTATGCAAACATGAAGGAAAATGGGTATGAGATGATCCCCTATGTAAATTCCGTAGAGGAAAGCCCGGATGCAGGAATTACCGGTTTTTTAGAGTCACCTAGGTTTTCTACAGGCTATGCCTCATTGCACAATACGATAGGTTTTATGCCTGAAACGCATATGCTGAAGCCTTACGTTAAACGGGTAGAATCTACTTACAGTTTGCTGCAGCATTATATCGACATTGTTGTGCGTGATGCCAGAACCATCGGTGAGAACAGACACAAGGCAGATGTGCAAACGGCTGTTCAGCAAAAGTTTACGTTGGCGTGGAAGCTGAACGATAAAGTATATGACGAGATTGAATTTAAGGGTTATGCTGCCAAAGAAAAACCAAGTGCGGTTAGTGGATTAAATCGCTTGTATTACGATAGAGATGAGCCTTACACTAAAAAGATCAGGCAATGGAATAATTTTGAGCCTGCTGTCGTGATTGATAAGCCTATCGCATATATTATACCCCGGGCCTGGGAAAAGGTGATTGATTTGCTGAAACTGAACAGAGTAAAGCTACAGCAACTGAAATCCGATGCCTTTATTGCCGTAGAACTCTATTACATCTCAGATTACAAAACGCAGCCTAAGCCCTTCGAAGGCCATTACCTCCATTCAGACGTGAAGTTGAATACGGTTAAGCAATCGTTACAGTTCTATGCCGGAGACTATGTTGTCTTCACAGACCAGCCTGTGAACAGGTATATCGTTGAAACGCTGGAGCCCCAGGCTACAGATTCCTTTTTCAACTGGAATTTCTTTGATTCTATATTGAGCATGAAGGAGCATTTTTCAGCCTACGTATTTGAAGATACCGCTGCGGGCCTTTTGACGCAGGATCCAGAACTGAGAGATAAACTGGAACAGGAAAAGAAAAACAATCCTGAGCTAGAAAAAAGTGCAGACAGACAGCTTGATTTTATCTATAAAAATTCTGATTATTACGAAAAATCCCATTCCCGGTATCCCATAGCCCGGCTTATAAATGACACTAAATTAATGCTGAAATAGAATGAACTACATTAACGATACCCCTGTTGCCTCCCTGATTTTTCTGCTTACGGTAATCACCAGCATTTATGCTTTTAATGACCATAGCTTATACGGGAAGTTTATGCTCAGTCCATATAATGTCTCACGCAGGCACAGGGTATATACGCTGATTACCAGCGGACTGATCCACGCGGACTGGATGCACCTGATCTTTAATATGGTCACCTTCTTTTCCTTTGGGTTCAGGCTCGAGCAAATGATGGGCTCAGTGAATTTCGGGATCTTATACATTGTAAGTCTGATTGTCAGCGACATTCCATCTGTTATTAAGCACAAGAATGACATCTGGTACAATAGCCTCGGTGCTTCAGGTGCGATCAGTGCTGTGCTGTTCGGCTATATTCTCTATAATCCTTTTTCGACAATGATGATCTTTCCAATTCCCATTCCAATATGGGCAATTGTATTCGGACCATTATACCTGCTATATTGTGTATACGCAGCAAAGCAATCCAGGGACAACATCAATCATGACGCACACTTTTTTGGCGCGTTATCGGGACTGATCCTTACAGTATTGCTTATACCAGGCATTATTCCAGGTTTTATTGAACAGTTGCTGCTGAAAATCGGCTAAGTGATTGCCGGCAGACTGGCAGGACTGAAATAACTGATCGGTTTCGTTGGATCTTTGATGATTTCAAACAGCGTATGCCCCCATGGCTTCCAAAAGTCCTGTAATACCTGGGCATAGGTCTTATGCTGCCAATAGTCAAATATTGCTTTATTTAGTGTCCCCCGAAGTGGCATTGCTTCAATATATATGGATCCCTCTACTGGCATCACGGTATATTCCGGAAGGCGGTTGAACAAATAAGCAGAATAGTAGAACCTGGCACACAGTTCTTCAAACTGCTGTGCAGAAAGCGCCGTTCCCCTGATCTGGTCCAGAAGTTCCTGATGATATTTGATATTGGTACCATTGTCCTGCAAACAGGCAATGATACCAAAATCCTTAAGTTTTAAGGAAAAGGTAAGGGTATTAATCTCATCCCTGAAACTGAAAGAACTATCGGTTTCCTGTAGCGGTACTACAACGATAGACCATGGTGAAAAATCTTCAAAAATGACGTCTGTGTAAATCTGCTGAATCATGGTGTGCAGGTTCCCAAACTTATGCATCAGACCCTGAGACATGTTAACTCCATCCTCACTAAGCTGTTGCAAACGAACCGCAGCATTCATTTCAATATAGATCAGACCATACATAAATTTGCCGATCCAGTTGAAGAGATCAGCTTCCTTCAGTACAGATACTCCCTCAAAACCTTTATTAAACGCTTGTCTGACCCTATCTTCCAGGGGTGCTATAAAATGCTCAAGCACTTCTCTATTACATGGAATGGTAAGGCTATTGTAAGAACGAATACTTTCATCAAGCAATTTGATCTGTTCTTCTCCGCTAAAGTTGGCTACCTTTAGCAACCATTCTGGCAGTATAGGCATTTGAACGACAGGGCTGTCAAAGGTATCTCCGCTCAAAAAGCAGTTCTTGTGCTTAAAATCAAAATTCTTAAATGGCTGATAAATGTTGCTAATCATACGAACCGCAATATTAGGGATATTATTTTTACATTAGCCCGCGTTCTGTTTTTTTTAACTTTGCCATTACCAAACGCCATGCAAGTTGCCTACACACCTTATCATCTTGAATTAAAGCATCCTTTTTCCATAGCTAAATTTTCGAGGACCGGCACCCCCGTTATGCTGCTAAAGC
>DATFQH010000143.1:0-3266 GCA_035264385.1 Pedobacter sp. | reverse complement strand
TGAAATTATAAGGCTTTGCATTAACTGTTTTGGAAGCCGGAGTTACAGAAAAATAGGGCTGAATAGTACTTTGAACGATATTGCCCAGGTCTGAAAAACGGTATTGCCCTGTTATTTGCGCATTAACAATATCACTGTTAAACCGGATGAAGTTTGCCGTGTCAGTTCTGCCCGAGACCAATCGAACTGTATCAAGAGGTAATCTTTCGTTACCGGCAACTAACAAAGCTTTAGTTATTAAAACATTTGCATCAAGGTAATCCGGGTTTACATTCTTTACAGTACCATTTATCTGCCCCCGAAAAATTACAGGTTGTGTTGTGAAGTGCAAGGGCAAGGTTTTAATACTGTCAACCATTCCGTCAATCTTAAATGCTTTCGCTGCATAATCTCCGCTCGCGGTAAGATTAACGGCTATATTCGGATCATCAACATCTGCATTAACGGAAAAGGCCGTTTTAATTAACGAACCATTTAGTTTCACATTGCGGTACTGGTATTTATTATAACCTAAACTGTTTACAACGCCCTTGAATTTTGTATTAATGGTGGTGGGTGTTAATCCTTTTCCATTCACAGTAAAATTTGCTGAAAGAGACCCTATTTGGTCTGGCTTACGCAAAATGCTTCCAAGTTGTAATCCGTTTGTTCTTATGGTAGCATTATAAGAGCCAGAAGTAGGACTTGTAAGATTGCTGAAAATGCCGTTCAGTGCAATAAAACCAGCAGACGTATTTACATTAAGATTTGTGTTTAGTTTACCTGCGTTACCATTAACAGTTCCCGAAATATCAAATGTTTCCGGGAGATTCATTTGGTTATTGGATAGGCGTTGTCCCGTAAATAAAGCAATATCTGTTTGAGAAGTATGAAACTTGCGGATAGTAAAGTTTCCACCGGCCTGTGTAGGCTTCATTAAACCAACTAAAGTGCCTTGTGCATCAATTCGTGTATTCCTTAACCCGGCAAATTGAAGGGTTTCAAAATACAGGCGGTTCATAGTACCGCTGCCAATGATATTTAAATTCCAGATGTCATTTGGATTTGCTAAAGCGGGATTGGAACGCAACTGAGGAGCGAATACCAGTATGTCTTTTACCTGTACTTTACTATCTACCAGCTCAAGGTTGAAAACGGTTTCAGCAAAATTCTTTGTGAGTGCTTCAAAAGAAGCGTATTCTAAAACAAGGTTTCTCTTGATTTCTGTACCGGGTGTTTTTATATACAAATCTTTTAAATAGGATTGATTATTAGCATACAAAAGGTTCCCTCTTAATTCCTGTAAATCAAAGCCACTCTTTTCCTTCATAGAACCCTGTGTAACGGTAGCACCAATTGTGTCTGTATTAAACACCAGGTCTTCCACATGTAGTGTCAGATTATTTGCCAGTATATGCGCATAGTCCATTCCATGTGCTAACCGTGGTTGATTATCATTATCAAACTGCAGGCTGTTATTGTCAAATTGAAATTTATCTATTCTAAAATCCCATGCTTGTGTTTTTTGGGCAGCAACTTCCTGGCGTATTTCTTTTTCAATTAACTTTTCTGTTTCTTTTTTTCCGAGGCGGATAACAGATTTACTGTTATTTAAAACAACCTGGTCAAGGTAAATTTTGTTATGCTGCAAGTCAATTAATTTGCTATTGGCTTTGAACTGGCCAAGGTTAAGTGTGGTATAAAATGAAGAAACGTCATTGTCTAATTGAACATTGAATTTTGATAGCTCTATTGTTCCCAGATTTAATTTCATGGCAACAGGTGTTGCTGCATCTGCCATGTCTTTTGAAAGAGGTTCCGGCTGAATTAGAGGTTTCGTTTGTTTCACACGAACCTGTACATTCCTTGCTATAATAGAAGGAATATCGACATGCATTGTATAAGGGTTTAGTGTATCAATTGTAGCAGATAGATTCCCTATGCGTGCAAACAGGTCGTTGCCTGTTACAGCGTCTATATAAATGAGCTTTACATTATCCAAAGCAACATCACTAATGTTTAATTTCATTGGTGCTGTTTGCGCTGTATCCGGAATTTTCTTTTGTTCCGAAGTAAAAGCATCTATTATAAATTGGTAATTAAACAACGTGTCCGGAAGAATTCTTTTAATCTTAGCAGTGATGTTTTGCAGCTCTATATCTTTAATCTGCACTTCGTTGGAGAATAGTTTCAAAAAACTGATATGCGATTTTATGGAGCCGCCTGAAACTAAAGTATCTTTTGTTTTATCCTCTATATAAATATCCTGGAGAACTACTCTACCAGAAAGGCCAAAGGAAATGCTGCCGATTTCAACTCATGTCTTTAGCTTCTTTTGTAAAAAAGTTTCAGCCTTGCCTGTCATGAATCGCTGGACAGGAGGCGTCAGAACAAGAATGAAAACGAGCACAATAAATAAGAACAAGAACAGGACTATTTTTAGAAAGATCCTTGCAATTTTCCGCGGATAGTTTCTTTTTTTTTCTTCTCCCATGGGTATATTAATCGGCTCTATAATGTTGGCAAATAATAGGCCTCGTTAGAAGTTTGCAAAAAGAAAATCAACTATCGTAGTTTATTGATTAATAAGAAGATGTTTGTAGAACAATTTCTACATGGGATTTTGTAATCGAGTTTTAGACGCATGTATTTACCAGGACTTGTAATAGGGCTTCGTTTGTGACAAATGATTGATTTGTTTATTATGGTAATTTGCATAAGAAAATAACTATGAATAAATTGTGCGTCAGTTTATTAAGTTCTAAAATGTGAAAATTTGTTAATAAGGAGCTCAGCTATAGGCGAACCTGTACATTTGCTCCTTAATATAGCGCTAGACTGAAATAGAGAACCGGGTATATTAATTTTTGCAGGCACCGTGTGCCGAGGAAGGCTGTAAAAAGATCTGGCACAACCAAAAGGTTTACAGATCGATTCACTTACCTAAAGTTATATTTCCCCTTTATTGGTTATGAAAGAGCCTGGCGGTATGCATAAATGAAAAACTGTAATGGGTCAATATAAAAATCACTTTCAATTAACTAAGTGGGTAATAAGCACCGTTTTAGTCTTGTTGGTGAATGTATGTAACGCTCAAACCACTACTGTATCAGGCATTGTTATGGATGCCAGCACTAAAGATCCCATTCCTTTTGCCAGTGTTTACTTTAAAGGGGGCAAGGGTGAAACCGCCGATTCTACCGGTCATTTTGAAATGACCACCTCGCGAATTGTTAACCAGCTGGTGGTATCATACATTGGTTACAAAACAAAAACAGTTTCAATCC
>DATFQH010000142.1:0-2883 GCA_035264385.1 Pedobacter sp. | reverse complement strand
TGTCGTAATATCCGCCAAACGCATCAGTATAGACAGGATTAGGAAATCCGCTGGTAGGTACCGTATTATCGATAAGATTTGCACGCTGACCCGCGATATCCAGTTTGTACAACGAAAGCCGCTCAGCTGGAGTATATGGAGCAACATCAGTACCGCTGCTAACATTTACCACCAGTTCCGCTTTGTTAACTATTATTCTTGCTTTAGGATTCGCGCCTTTAACCTGTTCAATAAATTTAGTTAAATAAGGAAATGAAACCTTATTTCTCAACCCGCTCAAAGCCTGAAGATAAGTCACTTTATAAGGGGTACCCGGATTTGGCACATCAAGCTGTTCTTTTACCGGTGTTCCCGTATAATCGTGCACTACAGTCGCAGCAATAGGGCCTAAAGACTGTGCAACAGGAAAATAAACCACTGCAGTATCCCTGTTAATCAGAGAGTTGTCAAGAAGTTTTCTATAGTAAATTGCGATATTCGCCCTGGCCAGCTCATCTGTTGAAGAAAAATCTAAAAAAACAATTCCGCCCTTACCAGTAACATTCGTTTTATTAACGCTCAGCTTTAATCCTTTAAAAGAGCCGGTAAATTTGTCATTTCTAGACAATAATGCCGAATCAAGATTTAATATGTTGTTTTGAACAAAATCATTGTGCAATTTGATCCTGATCTGAGGAGTAGGTACCGTCCTGCTCGTATCCGCCTTATCTTTTACAATGTCCTTAATCGTTGGTCTCGTCTTTGGTTTAAGCTTACCCGTAAATTCACCGACTATCTCTGGTTTCGCCAGCCAGTTCTTATTGCTTGGAAAAGATTTTTCCAGCGATAGATCCTTTTCCAGCTGTTGCACATCAAAGCTATATACCGATGTCGTGGTATCGCCATAGAAATGTGTTGTAGTCGAAGGATCAACAGAGGCCGAATAAGGTAACACCAAAACCGCCGAATCGATAATCGGATCCTCACCAAAATCATAATTGTTAGCAGGAACAGACACAGACAACACCAACCCGGCTTCAGTAGTGCCAAAGGTATTATCGGTCATGTAGCCTAAAGGGTAGCGCGGCATGCCGATCGTGGTTGAGGGATCATCAGCAACCGTCGACAGGGCTACGAAAGCTGTGTCAACCAGTTCGCCTTTTATCGCAAAATCCGGATCAGGCGTGATGTCTATCGTGTTTGTGCTTTTACAAGCGGAAAAAAGAAAAAGACCTATCAACAGGGTCAATAAGTCTTGTTTTATAAATTTCATATTTAATACCTGAGTTTATGCTATTGTAACCAATTCTTCATTCGATATTTCCTCATACAATGCATAGAAATTGTCGAAATTTTCGGTTAAATTAAAAGCTAAAGTTGGCTTATTTGAATCTTTAACAAATTTTAACACATCAGCATCCAGCTTTTCGTCAGCTAAAACTACTGCATCTGAATAAGTTATGGCGCCCATATGTAAGGCACTGCAATCTGCCTTTTCAAAGACTTTCGTGTCCTCAACAGTCATGGCATTCATGACAGCTTTCTTGTACAGATCAGCATTCAGACTTTCAGAAAAGCATTGCTCATATACAGAATAAACAACCTTCGAATTTTTGAAAGTAGGGTCGTTTTTATAAGTGGTTTTGATGTAGGCAGGAACCAGTGCCGTCATCCAGCCATGGCAATGTACGATATCAGGAGACCAGCCTAATTTTTTAACGGTCTCCAGTGCTCCTTTACAGAAAAAGATGGTTCTCTCATCATTATCTGCATAGAATTTATTTTCTTTATCTCTGAATACGTGCTTGCGCTGGAAATAATCTTCATTGTCGAGGAAATAAACCTGCATACGGGCAGCAGGAATTGAGGCTACTTTAATGATCAGCGGATTGTCGTTGTCATCGATGATGATATTCATCCCCGACAGACGTATCACTTCATGCAACCTGTTCCTTCTTTCGTTAATGTTTCCAAACCTTGGCATTAATATGCGGATCTCAAATCCTTTATCCTGCATGGCCTGAGGTAACTGGCGGGTAATTTCTGAAATCTTTGTGAGTTCAAGGAAAGGCGACATCTCGTGTGTAACAATCAGTAGCTTCGTTTTTGCCATCTCCATATTCGTAAATAAAAATTTATGTTAAAGAAAAGATTATCAAGGGGCAAAGGTAAGCAAAATAATAACATTTATCAATATAATACACAAGATGTTTTGTTGGGAATAGATAAATAACCAACTTTGCCCACTGAAATTTTATAAGCTGGTTTGAAAGTTATAAATACGATTGCGGCGTTAAAGTCGTTGCTTGGCCCAATTAAATTGGCCGGACAGAAAATTACTTTAGTGCCCACCATGGGTGCCCTGCATAACGGCCACCTTTCCCTGATCAGCATTGCGCAGCAACATGCTGGCTTCGTAGTTTGCAGCATATTTGTAAATCCTACACAATTCACCGATCCCAAAGACCTCGAAAAATACCCTCGCCCCTTAGCACACGATCTGGATATGCTCAGCGATTCCGGATGCGATGTCGTGTTTATGCCTTCGGTCCATGAAATGTATCCGGCTCCCGAACAATGGCACATAGACCTGGGGCCGGCAGAGTTTCTTCTGGAAGGCGAATTCCGCAGGGGGCATTATCAGGGAGTTACACAAATTGTTAAAAAGCTTTTTGATGCCGTGAATCCGGACCTCGCCTTTTTCGGGCAAAAGGATTTTCAGCAGGTGCTGATGATCCAGAACATGGTAAATTATTTTCAGCTGCCGGTACAGATCATCACCTGTCCGATCATCCGCGAAGACGACGGCTTGGCTATGAGTTCCAGAAACATTCATCTAACTCCGGAAGACCGTCAGCACGCACTTGTGCTCAGTAAAGTCCTCTTCTATGTAAGAGATAACTT
>DATFQH010000141.1:0-6204 GCA_035264385.1 Pedobacter sp. | reverse complement strand
AGAAATAGAGTACGATTATACCCGGCCCAACCCTTCAGGCAAACCAATTCCCGAAGGCATTCCCATCGGCGGAAACCTGACACTGCTCGTCATGGTAGAAGGTTCCCCATCAGAAATGGACTACACCGATAAGATCCTGTTCATTGAAGATGTCGGCGAAAGGCCATCCTCCATAGACCGCATGATGCGTATGCTCAAACGCAAAGGAAAACTCGCCAAACTAAAGGGGCTCATCGTTGGCGCATTCAACGAACTTCCCGAAGAAAAAATTCCCTTTGGGCAATCTCCCGAAGAAATCATCAGCGAAGTAGTCAAAGAATATGACTATCCAGTTTACTTTAATTTTCCTGTGGGCCATCTCGACGACAACAGAGCGATGGTAGTGGGTACGGAAATACAGTTCCAATAAAAACAAAAATGCCCCTTAGCAAAAACTAAGGGGCATTTTTAATAAGCATTTTCCTAATTATTTATCCCACCAAACTGACACTTTCATTGCATTCACAACATTGACTGGCACACCACCAGGAATATTGGAAGCGTTGTAAGATCTTTCTGAAGAAGGATAAGGAAGTCTCAAAGGAATAATATCCAGATAAGGAGCCGTTGGGTCCGTTGTTCCTCCAGGATATTCCTCGTCATTGATAGGCAATACAGGGAATCCAGTTCTTCTGTAATCATTGTAAGCCTCAAACTGCAGGTAATTTGCAATATACTTCTGAGTCATGATTTGATTATAGGCAGTGGCCGGAACCAAAGCATTTGCAGAAATATAGTCAGTAATCTCAGCATCTGCAATTCCATATAAACTCATAGAAGCTTGTATTCCTGCCGCGTAAGCAGTTGTTACTGCACCGGTAACTGTTTTACCAGCCTTCAGATACTCAGCTTCCGCTCTTAAGAAAGGAACTTCTGCATATACCAACAAATTCAACTTGGCGTCCTGTGCACTGTAAAAAGGCGCAATCGGCGAAAAGTTTGTAAGCGCAGTAGCCGTTGGATCATTTGTTACACCAACATATTTGTCAGCATTTGCTCCTGCAGCAACTTTAGCAACCTGAAAAGGAAGACGAGGATCATCTAGATTTTGCAGGAAATCGATATAGAAAATTGAAGGCTTAGTACTCAAGCTCCATTTCCCATCAATAGCGTACTGATACCATGGGTTATCAGCATTTGCAGCGGCAAAATAAGTCATCTTTGGTGCTTCAGCAGCAGTGATTGCGCCTGCGTCCAATGCAGTCAAAGTTAAGCCCGCTTGTGCTGCAGCAGTATAACCAGGTGCGTTTGAAAGTCGCAGATAAAATCTGGCTTTCAAAGTGTTTGCAAGATGAGCCCATTTAGTCATTGATCCGCCATAGATAAAATCTTCAGTTCCAGGCTGTACACCCGTTCCTTTAGCAGCATCAGCAACAGCCTCATCTAAAAGCACCTGAATTTGTTTATAGATATCTTCCTGCGTATCGTATTTTGCTTTCACTATGCCTTCAGCTCCCTTAAATGCGTCTGAAAAAGGTGCATCACCAAAAGAATCGGTAATGTAAGACATGTTCCATGCCAGCATGATCTTACCAATTGCGGCATATGAAGGATTTCCATTAGCTTCAGCAAGTTTGATTAACTCCTTGCAACTAACCATCACATCTGTGTATGATGAATATCTCCAAAAGTTATCTACATCATTTTCAGTAAGGTAATAATTACCTTCATGTGGGCCTACAGCCGCATAAGCAGTGTATTTGGTCCACAAACTAGCTAGACGAACCGGATATCCACCAGCTACTTCAAAGCTAAATGTACCAATGATACCCGGAACCAATAAATTTTCTGACACCTTTGCCGGTGCGTTTGGATCCCTGTTAATATCCAGAAACTTCTTGCAACCGTTAAGAGTTGTAAGAAACAGGATTAAAACCGGAAGTATTATATATATTTTTTTCATGATCGAGATTCTTTAAAATTTAACATTTAGACCAAAGGTTACACCTTTAGTACCTGGTGTTACGGCATGATAAAATCCTTGTGCATTACCATTTCCTAACAAGCTCCCTTCTGGGTCGCCAAAGCTAAAATTAGATTTGATCCATAAGTTCCGGCCTGTTACAGAAAAACTTACGGCCTCAAAAGGTGTTTTAGCAATAAGAGACTGAGGTAAAGCATAAGCTAAAGTCACCTCCCTCAGCTTTGCAAAACCACCATCCTCGACTAAAGTCTCGTAAGAAAGTGTGTAGAAGTTTTGGAAATAATCCTGATCCTGCATTACTTTGGTTGTATTAGGAGCACCATCAGATTGTCTAACACCCTGCCATAACGTAGGCGTGTTCCTCTTTTCTGTAACACCTGCTGTACCGTAGAAAGTACTATAGTACAAATCAAAGTTTAGGATGTCTCCACCATGTCTGATATCAAGCAACCCCGAAAGCGACAGCCCTTTATAAGTAAAAGTACTTCTTATACCGCCAGTCCAGTCCGGTGTTACATTTCCAATCGGGCCAAGCTCGTCTGCAATAAGAGGATAACCTTCGTCATCGATCAGCATTTGGTTTGCCTCGTTTCTTGCAAATCTGGTACCCCAAATTACGCCGTAACCGAAGTCTTTATCAGCCCTGATCTGAGGATTTTCGAAACCTGCAAGAAAGATATTATCCACACCTTCAGCAAGAGATTTTAGCTTGTAAGTGTTTTTAGCAAAGTTAACTGCAACATCCCAGCTGAAATCTTTGGTTTTCAAAGGCGTTCCAGACAAGATCAATTCGAAACCTTTGTTTGAAATTTCACCGGCATTGATTACACGGCTAACATACCCAGATGATGCAGCAACTTCCTGCTGAATGATTTGCTGATTACTGATTTTATCGTAATAGGATGCATCAACTGTTAACCTATCTTTGAAAAAGCGCAGTTCAGTACCAATCTCCTTCTCTTTTACTTTCTCAGGAGAAATTGTGTTACTGGCCAATACATTACTATTCAAAAAACCATTCGTACCGTTGTAAGGGAAAGCGATATTACCCCTTGTACCGTCACTAGGATTAGCTAAGGTATAAGTTTGGTTGGTGTAATATGGCGGAGCATCATTACCTGCCTGCGCATAAGCTAGTCTCAACTTACCAAAAGATAAGATATCACTTTTCGGCATCAGCTCCGTAAATACAAAACTTCCTGTGATAGACGGATAGAAATATGAATTTTTATCCGTTGGCAATGTTGACGACCAATCGTTTCTGGCGGTTGCAGTTAAGAACAAATAGTTTTTATATTCAAATGTTGCCGAAGCATAAATACCCAACGATCTGCGTTTCTCATCACCTTGCAAAGCCTCAGTAGTTTGCGCGCTTGTAATGTCATAAAATCCCGGAACACTCAAATCCAGACCTCTGACGGTTCTTCTAGCATAAGTTCTTTGATTCACGTTGAAACCAACAAAACCAGAGATTTTCATATCTTCATTGATTTCTCTGTCAGCTGCCAGCAACAAATCATTATTAATTTGACGATAGTTGATCAAAGCATCATACATCCTTCCCTTAGGAACACTAATTGTCCCCACATTAACTTGTTCTTTCTGATTGTCAGTATAAGTATCCAATCCAACACGGTTAGTCAATTTCAACCATGGCAGGATTTGCAAGCTAGATTCATTTGAAACTACGAATCTATCTACGTTACTTGGCATAGCAATATTGTCTACTAACCAAAATGGGTTGTTAAAACCAGCACTGTTAGTCCATGATCTGTTTCCCGCCAACTCATACTGTGCCTTACTATCAAAGCTGATTGGAGCAAAGTTCAATGAATACAAATAAGACCGTTTGGTATTCCCTTCCGGAAGTCTGTTGTTTGCAGAATTAGTGTAGTTAATTGAAGTACTTGAAGTAAAGTCTTTAGTCAGCTGAGTAGTAAAGTTACCAGTCAAACTATTTCTTTTGAATGTATTACTAGGAACAACACCGTTCTGATTTACATTAGAATAAGTCAGGATATAAGAAGATGACTCACCTCCACCGCTTAAAGACACAGAATTACTGTAAACCTTACCGGTTCTATAAAATTGTTCTCTTGGATCAATCACCTGCGGCAGGCCAACAGCATCAATAACCGCCTGGCTGACACTGTCTTTGTGAGGGCCCCAACTTGCGGAGGTCTGCGTAGCACCGTTAGCTGCTTCAGAATAACCACCCTGACCCGGAGGCAAACCATTCTTATACAACCCTAGTGATCCTAGAAGATAAGAAGTCTGATAACCCTTAGTCCATGCATTATCTAAAGCTAAGTTTGAAGAGAAGGTTACTCTTGGTATTTTACGCGTAGCATCTTTCTGACCTCTTTTAGTCGTAATGATTATTACGCCATTTGCACCTCTTGATCCATACAACGCAGACCCAGCAGCACCTTTAAGGGTAGTTATCGACGCAATCGTATTCGGATCAATATCAACTGCTCTGTTACCCCCAGTACCATTAAACAATACGTCCTCAGTATTTGCGGTAATACCTCTGTTTACAGAGTTGTCCATCGGAATACCATCGATAATAAACAACGGCTGATTCTCGCCAGTAAGAGAAGTAGTTCCCCTAAGTACGATTCTAGCTGAAGACCCCGCCTGGCCTCCCGAGTTATTGATCTGTGCACCAGCAACTTTACCAGCTAGAGCATTTACAATATTTACCTCTCTTGAGTTTAACACATCTTCGGCTTTAACGGTTTGCGCAGAATAACCCAGTGTTTTTCTCTCTCTTGAAACACCAAGAGCAGTTACAACAACCTCAGAAAGCGCTTTAGAATCAGACTCTAAAGTCACATTCACTACATTTCCAGATATTGCTTGAGTTTGAGAAATGTATCCCAGATATGAGAATACCAATTCGGCTGATCCCGAAGGGACTGATAAAGCAAATTTACCATCTGCACTTGTTTGTGTACCATTTCTAGTACCCTTAATTACTACAGTCACACCGGGAAGAGGTTGACCATCGTCCTTTCCAGTAACCGTACCAGTAATTGTTCGATCTTGCGCCATCGCATTACCTGCGACGAACAGCAATATGAACAAACTTTGTAAAAGTTTTTTCATAAAAATATAAATTTAGGTTAGTTAATAATTGCGCTAAATATACCAATTTTAATATGCACGCATAATTTTCTGCACAACAGTTACACGATAATGACATTTTAATGACATTAAAATAGTACCTAAAAACCCTATTTAGATTGATTTTACAATATTAAATTCCTAATAATAGCCAATATCAAATTTATATTCTGTTTTGAGGAAAATAACGCCACAAACTCCAAACTTTAACTTTATTTAACAATTAATGAGCAATCATCACTAAGATGGTCCTGTAAAAGAAACTCTCAAGGAGTAGCCCGCACATAAAAAGACTGAGGATTAGCAAGTTATTGCCCTCTAAAGATTGAAATGACTAATTGGCAAAGAGCTGAAAAAATGCATAGAGATTATATAAAAAAATGCTTTACTCAAAACTAACGTCTTTCGTTCGAATCTGAATCAATAATTCTATCAAGGATTTATTTTCGTTGCGGCTCCTTTCAATTAAATATCCATTCGTTGTTTAATATATCCATCCCTCATCTCCGCATTTCAGGATCAAACACATAATGATATTCCTCAGACCGGCTTTCATTAGTCACAATCATCCGCACCTTTTCCGCAGCGAAGGGAACTTCTGCCATGATGAACCAGATCATCGATACAAAACTTTCATACTGTTTCTTCAGCGGCTTGCTGCTACTCATGATGATCACTACATCGCCATCTGTATTTATCATCGCATTCCACTCCACCAGGTTAGTATGCATAAAAGCCATAATACTCTGATTAAAGCCCATCGTTCCTGTCCTTGATCAGCACAATGTCCCTATGGCCCATGCACTCCATGGTTACCAGGTAGGCCGGAAATTCATAAGCCAGGTTCTGCATCATGATAACATAGAAATTATCTACCAGCGCAGGCGGTACGATCAGCTTGTAGCAATACAACTGCTGAAGCTTTTTAGGCTCCCTTACTTCAATAATTACACTTTCCGGATCCATGGGCTCGCCGGCATGAATGGCTAAGGCAAACAGCTGCGTTAAGCTGTAATTGCGCACAACGATTGCCTTGCTTTTCAGAAAAGAATTCTTGCTGACCACATAGCCAGCCCTAAAACCAGACTTGAAACCGGTGATTCCATACTGGC
>DATFQH010000140.1:0-3917 GCA_035264385.1 Pedobacter sp. | reverse complement strand
AGCAAAAACAGCACACCCTTTCTGTTTTTATATACACTTGTTGCATTTTACCTACAACAAAGGTTTATTTAAACGCTGTGAAATTTATCATGCTGATAATCAGCGCTTATTTTCCGGGTTTATAAAAATTTCAAATTTTTTATAAAAACGCCTTGTGTAATAAAAAATGAAAGGTATATTTGCATCCCCAACGGAGTGGTAGTTCAGCTGGTTAGAATACATGCCTGTCACGCATGGGGTCGCGGGTTCGAGTCCCGTCCATTCCGCTTTTTCAATATCAAAAACAGTAAAAACCCCTTAAATGACATCATTTAAGGGGTTTTTCATTTTCAGGGCATACCAAATTATTCACGTTTTCGCATAGCATTCGGGAGTAATTCGGGAGTCATTTACAAGTCTGCCTAAGAACTCCCGAATTTGCTTACAATGGTTTGATATACAGCATGTTCAGTTATTGAACATCTTGATTTCTGATGATTAATTAATCAATTTTGTTTCACGTTTAATTAATCAAAAGTCATGAGAACTACACTCTCTTTGCTTTTTTCCCTGAGAAAGCCAAAAAATTATCAATCAGGTGAGATGCCAATTTATTTACGCATTACAGTAGATGGCCAGCGCACGGAAATGGCTATCAGCAGAAAATGCCACCCGGAAAGATGGGATGCCGTAACCGGCAGGGCCATCGGATCAAAAGCAGAATCCAGGACATTGAATGCTTATTTAGATGATACTCAGTTTAAAATCCATGAACTTCAACGCCGGATGTCAGACGCGGATGAACTGATAACAGCAGAAACCGTTAAGAACCGCTTTGTCGGTAAGGCGGAGAAAGCACGTACATTAGTGGCGATCTTTGAAGATCATAATACCAAGGTGAAAAGCCTCGTTGGGCAGGAATTTGAAAAGAGTACGCTTCAACGTTATGAGACCTGCTTAATGCACTGCAAAGAATTTATGCAATGGCAGTATAACATTTCAGATATTCCGGTAACCAAGATCAACTTCGCATTTCTGACTGATTTCGAATACTACCTGCGGAGCGTTCGTAAGTGCGGTAACAACTCGGCTATCAAATATATCAAAAACTTAGGCAAGATCGTCCGCAGTTGCCTGGGCAATGGCTGGCTGATGGTAGACCCATATCTGAACTATAAGCCCAAGCAAAAAGCGGTACACAGAGAAGTATTAACGAAAGAAGAATTAGATAGGTTAAGCAAAAAGAAATTCAGTGTGGAGCGTTTAAGTACGGTTAGAGACATGTTTGTCTTCTGTTGCTACACAGGCCTTGCTTATGTGGATGTACATAAGCTGAAACGCTCAGAGCTGGTTAAGGGTGCTGATGGCGACTTATGGATCTATACCAACAGGCAAAAGACAGACACGTTGTCGAGAATACCTTTATTACCCACTGCTTTATCAATTATTCGGACATACGAAGACCATCCGCAATGTGCGGTAAAGGACACGTTGCTTCCGGTAATGAGTAATCAAAAGATGAATGCCTATCTCAAAGAGATTGCAGACCTGTGCAAAATAGGCAAACCATTAACCTTCCATATTGCCCGCCACACATTTGCCACAACTGTAACCCTAAACAATGGCGTACCAATAGAAAGCGTTGCGAAGATGATGGGGCATACCAGTATAAAAACGACTCAGATATATGCTAAGGTCTTAGATCATAAGATTAGTTCGGACATGCAACAACTGAGAGAAAAATTGACAATAAGTTGAATTCGAACCTACTCATAAGTCGGTTTTTCAAAACAGACGCAAAGTAAATTTGCCTCAAATCTTTAATAACATAAAAAGGGCAATTTTCGATTTGAAAATTCCCCTTTTTATGTTCGAGTCGGTCTATTGTTGACAATACGCCAAATTAAATGCTGAGATAGTTGTTCTATTTTGACTTATGACACAGCCTCTTGTTTCATTCATTAGGGCACGCGGAATTATGGTTTTGTCGATTAGGCTTAAATTTTTCCGGATGTATATATGTTAGTAATTAGTCACTGATTATAAATAATTTAACTAAATATTATTTATAATATTACCATCTCTTATCCATTTATATACTCCTAAATGAACTTATCACCAAAAGCTGCTAGAAACATTCAAAAGGTACTCGACTATGGTTGGCAAACATTGGATCTTTCGGACTGTGGTCTAACAGAGATACCGGAAGAAGTTTACAATTTTGATAATCTTGTAACTCTTAAACTAGACAATGATCCTTACAGCGATAGTCAAACTAGAAACAAAATTTCTGAAATATCTCCAAAGATCGGCAACCTAAAGAATTTGACTAAATTATCTTTAATCAATAACGACTTAATAGGCTTACCAAATGAATTGGCTCAGTGTAAAAAATTGATAACACTCAATTTAACAAATAACAAGCTTTCAAAACTTAACAATGAAGTAGCTGATATGGCTAGCTTAAAAACACTGTTTTTGAAAGGCAACCCTTTTGAGTTCTTACCTCCTGAAATTGCGGATCGAGGTATTGATTCTATTCGGAACTTTTTTAAAGAGCTCGATGAAAAAGACTATTTATTTGAAGTAAAATTAATAATTATCGGTGAGGGACGCGTTGGTAAAACATGTTTATCAAAAGCCTTGCGGGACGAAAAATATGTATTAGAAGATGAAACCAGTACAGAGGGTATAAGTATTGGTTCTTGGGATATAGCTGAAACCGAAATGAAAAAAATAGGTTCTTCAATTCATCATGAAATCAAAGTTAATGTATGGGATTTTGGTGGACAAGAGATATATCATTCAACACATCAGTTCTTTCTTACTAAAAGATCAGTCTATATTTTAGTTACCGAGTCAAGAAAGGAAGACAGTCATGATGATTTTTATTATTGGTTGAATATAATTAAACTACTTGGCGACAAAAGTCCAGTCATCATGGTTATGAATAAGTGCGACCAGCCGTCTAAAGAACTACCCATTCAAGAGTACCGAAAAGCATTTGACAATATTCGTGATTTTCAGAAAATAAGTTTGAAACCAGGCTATGAGGATACGTTAGAATCTTTTAAAACTATTTTGAAAAGAATAGTTAGCTCACTTTCTCATATAGGAACCCCATTGCCCAAGAAGTGGGTGGATATTCGTAAAGAATTAGAAGAAATTAAGCAATCTGGGAAAGACTATATCGATTTTAAAGAGTATAAAGCGATATGTGAAAAGCATTATCGGAATGAAGAGAGTGCTTTATTCCTAAGCGAATATTTTCATGACTTGGGTGTTGCTCTACACTTTCAGGATGATATCGATTTGAGACAAATAGTTATTTTAAACCATGAATGGATTACCCAAGGAGTTTATAAAATCCTAGATAATAGAAAAGTAATTGAACAAAAGGGCAGATTTAATAATCAAGACTTGTTAGAAGTTTGGAAAGATGAACGATATAAGGATAAAATTAAAGAATTAATATCCTTGATGAAAAATCAAAAGTTCGACCTCTGTTTTGAATTAAAAAATGGAGAGTATTTAGCTCCCCGGCTGCTTCCTGTAGATGAGATAAATTACCCGTGGCAAGATTCACAAGACAATCTTCACGTTGAATTTAGATATAAGTTTATGCCTAAAGGGATTTTAACTCGCTTAATTGTTAAAAGACATATTGATATTAAAGATGAAATGTTTTGGCGATATGGCGTGTTGCTTGAGCATGAAGATACGCGAGCAATTATTAGGGAAAAATACTTTGAAAATAAAATAACCATAAATCTAGAGGGCAAATTTAAGAAGGAACTGTTAGCAATTATTCGCAAGACTATTATTGAGATACATAGTGATTTCAATAATCTAGACGTTATAGAAATGATTCCATGTAATTGCACCGCTTGTAGTAACTCAGATTCGCCTCATTTTTATGAATACGGATTACTGAGAAA
>DATFQH010000139.1:0-13580 GCA_035264385.1 Pedobacter sp. | reverse complement strand
GTAGTTAAATTTATTTTTCATGTTATGCTAAGTGTTTAAATGGCGATTAAAGATTGGGTCTGTTCAGTCGGCAGTTTGAACAGTTTCCTTTGAAAAATTTTGGCGGTAGGCGGGAAAATACCCCGTGGAATCAGCCAGATTATTTGAATATTCTTGTACCAGTGCATCATAGGTTTTCTTATCATTGATGTAGCACCATATCCTGTCTTCAATCTCCTGATCTGAAAAATAGCTCTTAAAAGTAAAAAGACTATCGCGCCTGCCGCCTACTCCTCCTCCAAGGTGGAAAACGTTTGCACTTGCATCACGACCTATTATACTGATATAATCTGTTAGCATTTTGCTTGGAGATTCATTCAAATGCGTAGCTGATGTGGCTGAAAGATGATTTCTGACAATAGTCTTTGATAGAAAAATAACGGCACCGCAAATAAGCTGTGTTTTTTCATAAACCAGGATAAGCTTACACTGAAATTGGTCATTTTTAAGAAGATCTTTAAAATATTGCTCGTCAAAATAATAGGCAGGAGATGCGCCAAGCCGATCCATATTTTCATGGTATATTTCTGTAAAATCGCGGATTTCTTCTGAAGAAGATGCCTCCCTAATGATATAATCCGCTTTATAGAGTTGTCTGATCTGACGGGACAGCCGTTTATGATACTTGGATCTTTGCATTTCCACGGGCTGTTGAAGGTCGATATAAATGGTATTGCCATTACCCCGGACATCACCGATGCTTTGAATCAACAAGTGTTGATTTATAAAAGGATGCAGACGTGAAAACACGCAAATGCACTTTTCTGCAGACATAAAATCAACAAAAGCAGTTCTGAAATAGGAGATCCACTGGGCCGGTATATTTGAAAGGTCCACGTTTGAAATGGGGCCTGCGTAGCCGTAAACAGATGTCAGGTCAAAGAAAGATGAATCTTTAATCTTTCTCTTTATCAATGGCAACGCAATGAAGTCACCGTTGTAATTGACAACAAATAAAACAGCCTCGCCTTCCTTGTTCAAAGAATGATAGTGCCAGGTGTGGTAAGCCTCGCTAATCAATGCCCTATTCACATAAGCATTCCAGCTATCTCTGTCGCGAGTGATGTAGCTATGATAACCCATGTGATCCTTCCAAGATTTGCACCATATATTTATTGACCTTATTCACGTCAAACTTCTCTTCGGCGTACTTTCTTCCGTTTATTCCAAACCTGATGATGTCGCCGGGATGTTCGACATAGTGCTCCATTTTACTAGTCAATTCATTAATATTCATAATTGGTATCAGGAAGCCATTTATATCAGACGGATGTGGATTAACTGTTTCTTTACATCCAACTGAATTACTGGTAATTACTGCTCTTCCCATGGCCATTCCTTCTAATATGCAGCGTGGGATTCCTTCACCATAGTAAGAAGGCAAAACTACAATGGAAGACTCCCGGATGTAGGGTCTAACATCTTCTATAAGACCCAGATACTCTATAACACCTTCAGTTTTTATTTTTGTGTAAAGATCTTCATCAATCGCATCTATATTGTCATCGTAAGGGCCGATTAATCTAAAAGTGAGTTGAGGAAATTTATGTTTTAACACTTTGGCAGCTTCATAATATTCTCTAATGCCCTTAGCATTGATGAGTCTTGCAATCATCAGAAAGCTAATTGTTTTTAGATCGGGAGCAGAATATTTATAATAAGACAAATCTACACCTGAACCATTTACAACGAACGTCCTGTTTTTCAAACTGAGAATTTCAGCATTCAATAATGTTTCATAATCATCAGAGTTTTGAAAAATAACACTAAGATTTTCATGTGGCCGTAGACTAAATTTAAGAAGTAACTGCGTGATGCGCTGAACCAGGGTAAGCTTCTCATGGAATTTGGAAAAGTTGTTACCAAGTCCTGTAAGCATTGGTGTAATGTACTTTACATTGCAGAATCTTGCGACAATAGTTCCATAGATTACAGGTTTAAAAGTATAGGGAAAAAATACTTCTGGTCTAATAGTTCTGATCAGACTATACAATTGTTGCAAATATCTCAGATCCGACCAGATAGAGACATTACTGGGGTTCAATTTGTTTTGATGAACGATAACTCCGATTGAAGTGAGTTTATCCTTCGTTAACTGATCCGATATTTCCGGAGTAAAAATGTGTACTTCAGATTTTGTAATTAATTCTTCAATTAATTTACCCCTGAAAGCCAGTAAAGATCGCGGAGAATCACAGGAGACCAGGATCCTCTTTCTTTTAATTTCCATAAAATATGTATATATAACCAGAAAAGATCAGTCTCCTGTCGCATGACATTAGACTGATCTATAAATATTTATGAAGACTAAAAAATCTTGACTGATCTACAAAGTTAGTATCGCGCCTGAGCCATTTACTACTGTTGACGGAACATTTGCAACAGCGATCAATGCTGATTTATACTCATAAGCAGGCACCCAGGTAGATGCTGAAGTTGAGATTTTATTCGCACCGGAGCCTTTGTAATAATTGGTGGCCGCACCGCTGACATAGCCAGGTCTTGCGTTGTAGTCTGTAAAAATAGGAACTTTTTGATTTTCGAAATAGTTGTTGTCTGTACGTACGGTTGCACCCATAGTAACACCTATGCCATATCCACTACCGTTTGACAGATAATTATTGAAGCAATGCATGTATCCGAACCTGGTACTTGGCTGACGTTCGGAACAATTGTAAAAATAATTATTGTAAACAGTAGTACGAAGATGTCCCGTATCATTTGTATTTCCATCACCGAAACCAATTAACATCGGTATATGGCTATCATGCAATCTGTTCCAGGAAAGAGACACATAATCTGCCCTGTTACCAACGTCAAGTAAACCATCGTAATAATCCCAACCATGATTTCTATCCGAAGACAGATCACAGTGATCAACCCAAACATGATGAGCACCTTCTTTAATTACGATATTCGAGTAGGTGACAACATTTCTGATGGTCATATTCTGTATGATCACATTACTGGTACCATAAACAAGCAAACCAACTCCCTCGAGTCTGGAACCTTTCATTCCAAGTATTGATTTATTTGATTTGATACTGACAAAGCCGGAGCCTGTTATTACGCCGGAAACCCTAATGATCAATGGCGAATCTGATTCGGCTGATTTTTTTAAGTCAGATAGTGTTGATACAGTTACTGTTTTCCCACTAATTCCGCCGGTTGTGCTCCCGTCAACATTTGCATAACCTATAATTTTATTTTGTTGTGTCGGTGCCGGAGCCGGATCAGGTTTACTTGTAACCGGTGGAGTTCCTGCCGACCCATCTATAGAATAGGTGTAGGTGCGTCCGTTTGTCCTTGGATCACTGTTATCAGACGTTGAAAAATACAGTCCACCCAGCCAATGGCTGAATCTGCCCTTACCTGCAGTGCGTATGTCATTGTGAACCGAATGTGGAGGACCAATTTCCTTTCCATTTTCAAAGATTCTTAGACTTGACACCGTAAGTTGGGTAGGTGA
Source organism: Pedobacter sp. (assembly GCA_035264385.1). Taxonomy (GTDB): domain Bacteria; phylum Bacteroidota; class Bacteroidia; order Sphingobacteriales; family Sphingobacteriaceae; genus Pedobacter. Next base: position 10,072 of record DATFQH010000139.1, on the reverse strand, counting down.
ATCACTGGGAGTACCCAGATCATCGTAAAATTTATAACTAAAGCCTTCATCTTTGACTGCTTTAGTCGTATTTAAAGTTCTTAAAGATCCTAATGTGTTTTCACTGACCGCAAGTATAGCAGCTTGATCAGGACCTTGAATTGGAGCCACATCCGCACCTTTTTTACATTTACTAAAAGTTATAACAACTAGCAGCAATAGAAGGCTCATGGGCAATCGATTTGTTAATAGGGTTTTTCTTTCCATATGATTTTTTTGTATACAATAGTAACGCTTAAAGCGAGTCCATTATACATTCAAAAAATTATGGAAACCTACTGGTTTTCAGTAAAGAGGCAGCTAAAATAAGTACCTGATCAAAAATTGAAATCTGACAATTTAATCCTTTTAAGAGACTTTTCTCATATAATTATTTAGGATTTTACATGACATTAAGGACAGAAAATATTTATGACTGACATTAACTATTCCAGAAAATATTTTTCCAAGCTCATTTTTTAAATAAAAAAGTAAAAAAGTGACTTTTTTATAAAATAAGTTAGGAAGTCATAAAAAAAGCAAGTTTAAACACGCATTATTTGTAATAATAATGTCAAATAAAGTCCAATTTTGTGTGCTGTGTTAAACACGGTACATTTATTTTTGAAAAAAAAGAACACAAGCTCTTTTAATAAAAACACATCTAATGGGCAAATACCGGTACTCTCTCAGTCTCTAAAGGTTTATAAGCAGGATAAAAATCTTTATACCAGGAAACAAAATTTCTTACTCCTTCGGTAACGGAAACTGTGGGATTATATTTCAATAGTTCCTGCATTTGCGAAATATCAGCCCAGGTCTCCACAACATCACCGTTTTGCATTGGTAAAAAAATCTTTTTAGCAGTTTGGTTTAAATTTTTCTCAATTTCCGTAACAAAACTCATCAAACTAACGGACTCACCTCTTCCTATATTCAGTACCCTGTAAGGAACCTTCGAAGCAGATGGGTCCGGCTCTATTCCACTCCACATCGGATCAGGTTTCGCAGGGGAATCAATAACACTTATTATCCCGGAAATTATATCATCAATATAGGTAAAATCCCTGCTCATCTTTCCATTGTTATATATTTCAATAGGCTGGTTTTCAGCAATTGCCTTTGTAAAAAGAAACAGAGCCATATCTGGCCTGCCCCATGGGCCATAAACAGTGAAAAACCTTAGCCCTGTAGTTGGTATCCCAAAGAGATGACTATATGCATGAGCCATAAGTTCATTACTTTTTTTTGAGGCGGCATATAATGATACAGGATGGTTTGCACCGTGATTGGTAGAAAAGGGCATTTTCTCATTTAAACCATACACACTTGATGAGCTCGCATATACAAGATGCTTGATATAATGTACCCTGCAGCATTCTAAAATATTCAAAAATCCAACGATATTGGAATCCACGTAGGCTTTTGGGTTGGTTAAGCTATACCTCACTCCAGCCTGCGCGGCCAGATTACAAACTGCATCAAAATGGCAGGTTTTGAAGAGTCGCTTTAATTTACCATGGTCTGTAATGTCTATTTTGGCAAATTTATATTTCGAGTATTTTGTACTCGGGATCATTTCTCCATAAGAGATTGCTTCCTTAGCAATACCTGTTTCCTGAATTCGGCTATACTTCAGATTAACATCATAATAGTCATTGATGTTATCAATACCAATTACTTCATCACCTCTTTCAAGCAGATATTTTGTTAAATGGAATCCTATGAAACCAGCTGCGCCAGTGACCAAAACTTTCATAATATTAGATTTTTACGTTAAAAAAAACAGGTGATTTGAACTCTATAAATTTCTGTACCAGACTTCAAGACCGAAAACACAGAACAACATTTTGGCTCGGCATTCACTGGACACTCTAATTTTTCCGGAGATGAGGTCTTCTATAAATTTCCTTTTCAGTATACTGGGATACAATGCATCAGGTGCCAGAAGATAAAAATTTATGATTTCTTTAAGTTCAGTGTCTATCCACTTAGCTAGAGGAACTTCAAAGCCTCTTTTAGGTTGATTAATAAGGTCTTCTGGAAGATACTTCTTAGCCAGATCTCTCAGCATAACTTTAGTCCTAACCCCTTTTATTTTATGGTCATCCGATAATGCCGGCGCAAATTCTAAAAGCTCTTTTGAAAGAAAAGGGCTTCTTCCTTCCAGTGAGTGCGCCATTGTTGCTATATCCATTTTTGGTAATAAACGGCCAAATAACATAGAATCAAAATCCATCAGCAAAAGCTTTTTTAACGATGATATGGGGTATTCGTTAATCTTTTCAAGATCTTTTGTCAGCTTCTTCATCAACGGCTTCACCAGAAACTGATCCTCAAAGCCCACAAACAGGTCAGATGAGGCAGAACAATACATTTTTATAATATCAGAATACCCGGAAAACTTAAGCAGGCGATACAGGTAAGTATAAGTACTTTGCTTGCTAACTGCAACAGGCAAAACATTTGTCAGTATTCTGGAAGAAGCTTTTGCCAATCTTCCCCTATGAAAAAAATCTATATGTCTGAATGGCACATAACGCCTGTATCCTCCAAATAACTCATCCGCTCCATCACCATTTAACACAACTGTGATGTGCTTTTTTGCCTCTTTAGCTACGTAATAGCTGGGTATTACAGAATTATCCGAGACGGGTTCTCCATAATTGATCAGTATTTTTTCTACATCATGTTGAAGACCAGAGAAATCAATATTAACCACTTTATGGTCGGTGTTATAGTGATCCACGACCTGTTGTGCCAACCCGGACTCATCAAATGCACCTTCCATTTTCACTGTAAACGTCTTAATCCTGTTCGTGTGCCCAGCACCTATTGCGGTTACCAAACCGCTGTCTATGCCACCGCTTAAGAAAGAACCAACATCAAGATCAGAACTATCAATTCGTCTTTTTACTGAATCATTGATCATTCCGTCTACACACTCCATCGAATCTTCGTAATCCAAATCTATATTGGTTCGGAAATGATCCTCGATCTTGAACCAGGTGGTTTTTTCTGACCTTCCTGTCAATGTATCAATTGAAAGATAATTGCCGTTCTCCAGCTCATCAACCAAAAGATAAGGTGTCGCATTCTTATAGTGATGTCCAAGATAGAGGTAATCTGACAGCGAATCATAATCAATTTCCGGGTGCACTGCCTGGTAAAGAATATTTAGTTCTGACGAAAAAACATATCCTCCTTCCCGGGCGTAAACATATAATGGCTTTTTCCCCGCACGATCCCTTGCCAAATAAACTCTTCGATTATGTGCATCATATAAAGCAAACGCAAACATGCCATCAAATTCCTCCAGCATCTTCATACCCAACAGTTCAAATAACATGAGTATAGTGAGTGTGTCTGAATTTGAAGATGCGCTTAACCCATATTTAGCCCTTAGTTCCATGTGGTTATATATCTCCCCATTAAATACAATGGTTAGTCCATGGTATTCCTTTGGCTGCATCCCTTGTATACTCAGATCCTGGATAGCCAGTCTCGTATGATAAAACTTTACATTGTTCATCTCCTGCTGAGACTGCTGATCCGGCCCTCGGTGCCAAAGCCCTTCAAAAATATTTTGATCTGTAAGGGCGACTTTATAATTTATTGTTCCAAATATTCCACACATTTTGTTATCCGCTTATCTTACTAACTCATCAATTAAACCCTTCCACTCGTTCATGACGTTATTTTCACCGAAGTTGACTTCCACATAATGTTTCCCTTTAGTACCAAGTCTCATCCGTTCTTCCGCGGTCATATCCATCACTTTTAACATGTTCGTTGCCATCGCCATTTCATTTTGTTTTTCACAAAGGAACCCGCACCCTGCTTTTTGAACGAGTTCATGATTTCCATCGATATCTGTCACTACAATTGGCTTGCTATGTGCCATTGCCTCAAGAATCGCATTCGGCATTCCTTCTGAAAATGAAGACAGCACAAAGGCATCTGATCTTGCCAGATAGCCAGCGGTGTTGGGCTTAAATCCCAAAAGTCTCACATGGTTCCCAATCCCCATATCCCTGATCGCCTCATATGGCCAAACCTCATTGTTAAGTTCACCAATGATATCAATGATAAATTTTCGGTCTTTGATGAGAGATATAGCTTTGAATAAAGTCATATAGTCTTTATTCCATCTGAAGTGCGCTATACATACCCAGGTAAAAACGTCTGGATTATTATCTGATCGCTTAGAAAGAGTTATCGGAATTCTTACTCCGTTATTGATAACTATTCCACCCTTCAAACTAAGGTGACGGCTTTCGAAATTAGTCCTGGATGCAATAGAATTGTAAACAATCGCATCGTCTAAGCCAGAGGTTATTTTAAAAAGAAGATACCATTTTTTTGGGAGTACAGATATCCTGATTGTGGATATCAACCTGAATTTAATAAAAAGTTTAACTAAGCGGGCAAATATGATGGCAACGAACATAAATGCAACGATCACATCCGGTTTAAAAGCGTTTATGGCATTTGTCATCAACCTTATGTTCGAGAAAAAGTGTGTATTCCATTTCTTCAAGAACACTGTATTTATACCGGATCGTCCTATTTCTCCATTAAACTCGTCAATGGGTTTCAGAGAAATCAGCAAAACAGCATAGCCTCTGGCTTTCAGAAATAACCCAATCTTTAACAATTGTGTCTCCGCACCACCCTTACTCATTGAAGGAGTCATTAAAATCACTCTTTTAGTTAATTTCATAAACTAGAAATAATGTGATTGGAAATCTCAGAAATTATAATGTAAGCCCTTCATGGAGGTACGCTTTCACTTGCTTCCTTTTTATTTTGAAAACCAGATCTACATATCTGAAATCCCAGGAATTAAATACGCTGAAATTACGTTTGTAGGATGCGTACTCTTTCTCCCGGCAATCCATTTTGGGATTAGGCTGATAAAATGGGCTAACCTCCAGATAAATTGGTTCAGTACTCAGGTCATCGTTTTCCCAGGTAATATCAAAGGCTCCCGTTGTCAGGTTTAAAGACTTAAATGTGCTAATGATGTGAGATCTCCACTGTTCAGGAAAAAAATCAAAGTCAACTTTACTGCCATAACTTGTCGAAGTAGGTTTCCACTGCTCCTGCAGATTAATCCTCCAATAATGCAGAACGATTTCGTCGTTCACGAGTATCACACGGAGATCTTTGCGCATATTGATCAATTCCTGAGCAATAATATTCTTGTTTTCTCTTACAAATTTTTCATTGGAGATCAAATCAGCAATATCAGACCATGACGATATTTTATACAAACCTTCTGAAGAACAAGAGTGTTCTGCCTTAATTAAAAAGGGAAAGCTCATCCTTGCGGCTAAAAAATCTTCGAAATCATTATAGACATTAGTTCTTGGTTCATGTACCTTTGCAACCTCAAAAGCCTTGTGCATGTATGCCTTATTCTCCCAGAAAATTGTTTCACTGGATTTGGGAAAAACGTCATTGCCCTGACGTTCCAGCTGTCTGGTAATATGAAGCAAAATGTCTGTGTAGTCATCAAAACCATAAAGGTTATAAGAACTGCTCAGAGAAAAGAATATTTTCTTATTATAATACGTTCCAATTGCTTTGCCGTATACGATCTGAAATTGCTTGCCTTCCTCAAGTATTCCCGCCAATGTAGCCATATCCCAGATGAATGCATCAGTGCCAAAATATTTAATTGATCTTGATGGGATCCAAACTATAATTGCGGCTTTTGAATTATACGTATGCCATATTTTAAACCACTTTACTGTGGCGATAATTCGGATGATCCTGGAAAGTCTTTTTAATATTTTGGTTATTGATTTCATAGTCTGAATTAATTAATGCAATTTCATTGACGCCTAAATATTGTATCGGAAGCTCTTTCAAACCCAAAATCAGTTCTTCATACAATTTCACTGTGCCGAGCTCGTGGCTGTGGCTCAGATCGTCGATATAAACCACACGAATATTCCTATAAAGCAGCTCAATGATATAATCAAGTTTATGATCAGGCTTTGCGACCAGAATTAGCTTATCACCAGGTAAACCATTGCTGATAAGCCAGTCGGAAGTAACACTGTAGCTCAAATAGCTCCTTGCCGAAATGAAAATTACCTTGGCATTTCCGCTTATCTTATTACTGATAAAATTTCGCATTCCAATAAATATCGGAAGCGAGCGATATCTGTAATTCTCGCCACTATACACATAATCCTTTAGCGATGGCCATGTATGAGCCAGTGTGTTGTCAATGTCGACAAGATAAACACAACTGTTCTTTTCAACATTTCTAATCAGCCAATTGAATCTAACCTTAAATAAAAGGCTGATAATGCTGAAAATTGCCGGCTTAATCAGTTGTTTCATTTACCAGATCCAAAACCGTATTCATTTCTATACAAGCTCTTAAACTTTGAATAATGTAATCATTGTCCCTTTTCGAGCGCGATGCCAGTCGTATAAACTGCCCCTTTAAACCAATCTTGTCGTCACAGGTCCTTACATAAATCCCATAGGTGATGAGTAGTTTGGAAACAAAATCAATCGACTTAATACCTTCCTCAAGTTCTATGAGAACAAAATTTGCCATGCTCGAATAAACTTTGATGGCGGGCAGTTGTTTCAATTCCTGAATAAATTCCAGCGTTTCCAGGATATACTTAATCCTGACTTTATCATATCTGACAGCGAAATCGTCACGCGTATATAATCTGAAGAAATACTCAGCAAAGCCATTAGAATTCCACAGGTATCCGTTGTTTAGTAAAGCGGTAACATATTCTTCCTTCATTATTCCGTAACCAGCCCTAATCCCTGCGATGCCAAAATCTTTTGACATACTTTTAAGAACGATTAGATTAGGATACTTTTCCACCAGATGTGCAAGTGAAACCAGTTGGTAATTTTCACTTTCATAAGCGAAATGAATAAAACTCTCATCTATGATCACATTGGCAACGAAAGAAAGCTCCTCCAGTATCCGTTGCACATCCTTAACCTTAGTATATGCGCCATTTGGATTATTCGGATTGATCAGCACGATCGTGTCTGGCTGATGATACTTTACCATCTCTATATAGCTGTCGACATCAAGACTGTAATCATCCTCTTTCAGAAGTTCGTTATAAACGACTTCTACTCCATCTTTCACATACTCGTAATAAGAAGAGAAAGTGGGGATATTGACAATGATCTTTCGCTGTGTAAAATTGTGTATCACAGCCTGAATGATCTCAATCGCACCATTTCCTATAAAAATGTTCTTAGGATTGATCTTGAGAAAACCAGCCAGTATCTCAGCTATTACAGCATTCTGAGAAGGATAACATTCAAGCAAATCCCTGATCTTTCCGCTATTGATAATTTCTTCATCGAAATACTCTATAAACAAATCTGTTGCATAAGGATTGGAAAGAAAACAGGCATCTATCTTAATATCAACTTCCGGAAGCTTTTGTCTAAAAGTAATGACACTTGGAGAATGGGAACCGGCATCATTTTTCAATTCCTCCAGTTTTCTTACAATTTGCAATTCTTCTTTAGTAAACTTTATCATGTTCTTTCCGTTTTGAGAGATGTGAAACTATTATAGGATTTTTCCCGCCCAGCGGCGCTCAATGCATTGAGGTAAGCTTTCAGATGCTTTTCAGCAGAAATCCCAATGTGATATTTTTTATAAAACTCGTTGATAACGTTATCTGAGATTGTACTTCTATTGGCTTCGGTCGCTTTCTTCAAAGCTTCGTAATAACTTTCAGTGCTAAGATCGCTGGTTAAGAAACCGGTAACCCCCTCTTCGATCATCTGTGGAATTCCACCTACCGGGGTACAAACAGATACACACCCTACTGAAAAACTTTCGATCAGTGAAATTGGCATGCCTTCAAATCTGCTTGATAAACAAAATACATCTGCAACACTTAAATAATCGCCTATATTTTCTTTCGCTCCCAAAAACTCTATTTGCTTATCATTTCTTACTTCGGTTAGTAACTGACGGTATAAACGGTCGTCCTGTACCTGGCCAATAATTAACAGCCTGCACTTTCCCGATTCCAGAGCATTGAAGCGTTGCACAGCTCTAATAAGCAACAGCTGATTTTTTTCTGCAGATATTCTGCCGACGTGTACCAAAACAAAAGACTCTTTATCAGACTTGTATTGAGTAACTAAATGGTCGACTGCGCTGGTGAATTTTAGCGTAGGCCGGCCATTTTCTATTAAAACATCATTGACTAAATGATAATAGTTCCTGTAAGTCTTTCTTCCGTTATCAGAAATAGTTATCGGTATAACCTTATTGCCTTTGTAAAATAAATAGCGAAAAAATTTTAACAGCTGGTTCGGACATTCTATTTGCGCAACGTTATGAACGGTATGGAAGAATGATACCTTGTTAAATAGAATCCGGTATAAAGTTAGGTATTCCGAACTGTTCAGATGTGTATGCACAAGGTTCGGTTTTTTGTTTTTTAACCATGCAGTAAGCTTTAACAAAACAGTAAGGCTAAATCCTTTCTTTTTATGAAAAGTTAAATACTCAACATCCGCGGCAATGTCGTTTATAAATGGATTTTCGATTTTATTCTCACACAACGAGATAATAGTGACCTCGTATCGCTTATTTTTTGCGATCTCATTACAGAGATCAATTACAAAGCGTTCCGCACCCCCGAAGCCCAGATTCCCAACTACATGGACAAGTTTTATTTTACGCATGTTTAATGTTGTGAACTACGGTTTCCGGTATTATATTTTTATTTTTCGTCTGCCAGTACAAATGCAGAACTCCGAAATAAAGAAAGATAGTTGGCCCGTCAGCTCCGATAAGCCATGGATTATGCGATAAAGCGTTGATTGAAACACCCACAAAAGAAAAGCAAAGGCAGACCAGCAGTGCGTTTTCCTTTGCCCTGATATACTTGATCACATAAACACATATGGCACAGACTCTGTAATAGATCGCAAGTAAAAACCCCAGGCCAAGAAAGGGACCTAAATACGTTAAAAACATCATGTAAGCATTGTGGGATGTAATACCTGATGAAAAGACATAATTGCGATAAATAACATCATTCCAGCTTTTTCCATAAAATATCAGTCCGTAAGGATAATCCAGATAGATTTTCAGATTTTCTTCCAACAAACCCGATCTGTTATATGCAGCATCATTGTGTTCATTTTTAGTCACGATGTTTTCAATGTTATCCAGATTATCTTTAAGCACTAAAAAGTATAGTCCCGCACATACCAGCCCTACCAGGGCAACAGATAAAATGGCTTTACCCTTGTAGTAGAAAAACATAAACAGGATAATACAAATAACAAAAGCCACAAATGCCGATCGCTGCATACCTAAAAACAAAAATCCGATGCAAACGGCCAATACAATTCCCCTGATCAGGAGCGGCTTTTGAAAAACACAAGTATAGATAAATGCAAAAGGCGCAAGTGCCGCCACCTGGTAGCCAAAATTGAATTGGTATACTGCAATCCCGGATGGACTTTGAACAATTGGCTCACCTAAAAGAGTAGATCTCAACGAGCTCATGTTTATAAAAAAATGATCCAGCATCAATACAATGACCGAAACACCCAGCAATGCAAAAAATACAAATATCACAAAATGGAGTCTTTCAACGCTGGAACCAACATAGTGATTAAAAAAAAATGCGCAAATCGTTATGCTGATGATGTTTGCTGCAAAGCCAGCATCTACCGACATTCCAACAACCGAATATAGAAATCCCGCTGTAGTCAGAAATAGCAAGGTGTTCCAATAGATAAACTCAGTATTGATGCGCTCTTTAAAAAAAACCAGCAGCGGAAAACAAAAAACGAATGGTGCCGGAATTCTAAAGAACCCAGTCATAAATACGCCAAACGCCAGCGTGTATAAATACGCGACCAGTAAGGCTATTGCTATTAATTTCATTTAGATTATCTTTTACTGGATATTTCTTTTAAACTGATCGACAAAACCTTGTGCATCACCAACACTGTTTTTATAAGTATCCTGACCTAGTTCAGCAATGTGCCTCACCTGGTTATAGTTTAAGATCAT
>DATFQH010000138.1:0-3044 GCA_035264385.1 Pedobacter sp. | reverse complement strand
CATCCGATCCATACGTCATTGTAATTACACCCATTAACCATGTCCGTTGAACCCTGCGCTGATACGTCCTCCAGTTGCGAGAATGTGAATTTTTGTGTTGTGGTACTTTCCATTTCATTCAATTCACTAGCGGAGCTGTTCAAATCATTGATCGCGGTATTTATTGAAGTTACTTTATTTTCAGCTTCTGCCAAATTTTTCGACGATCCGTTGTTTTCTATTTTACTTTTTTAATTTTGCCACCTCTTTTTTCGTGTTAGTGTAGTAGTCGCAGTACCATTTTTATGCTCGCGTATAACAGAAGCTAGCTCATTAGTGAAACAGTAATTGTTATTATATTGCTCAAAATTGGAAGCACTAACTTTACCTGCCTGGCGGATTTCCCGTTTTAGTAGATTAATATGCCGTATTGGTAACTACAAGAGCCTAACAATATAACCTGTGTAAGAGATATCAAGAGAATTTCCATATGTAACTGGGCAAGTAACCTTCATTGAAATGTGTCTTTTACAGATACCCGTCCGTCTCAAATTTGGAAATTATGTGGAGCCAACTAACAAAGCTTTGCAATGATAGGCAATGTTAGTTGGCATTAAATAATTCTGAAATATGATTTAATTCAGATAAATAAATCAACAGCTATTATTTTACTTGGTTCCTATCATTCTTTTTGTCTTTCGCAAAAACTTCTGTATAAGAAATACCACATCACACAAAACACAATCAATTGAATAAGAATTATTAGGCCAAAAGAAGATGAGTCCATATACATCACACTTAAACTTATAAATGAGACCGGTAAAGTGAGAAGAAGAGTAACAATTACCCAATCACCATATAATGGTGCTTCTGGATAGACAGACAATACACTAATTGTACCTACAAGTACATAAAGAAAGGAAATTGTAAATGTCCTTTTTATCAAATTAATATTATTTTCCATCTTGCTATCTCATAAAACTTGGTGGAGTAATTGCAACTTTTAAAGGTTGAATCACACTCTTTAAACCTTCTTTACTTAGTTTATATAATCCTGGAAAACCTACGCCAGCTCCTAAAATGAAAGCTCTAGCTCTGGTGGTCATACTGTTGTTTGGATCAGCAGATATTAGCATTTCTCTTGCCGCAAACCTTAAATCAGCTGAAATACCTCTAGGATCACTCAATAATCCATTTTTACCAGCAATCCCTTTCGCATCATAATCCTTGTCGTGAAGAAACCCAGGGACATCTTCAATATATTTCGGAATGTACGAATAATCTTCCCTTCCGCTATATGTTTTAGGATTATTTGATCCCGAATAAGTTAATCCCAAAATATTATTTCCAATAGTTCTCGGATCGAGTGCATCTGGATTCCTATCTGCTTCAACACTATGCCAGAAACTGCTGTAAGATTTTTTATCCGTCACCCAGTGATTTCCTCCATAAAAATCTTTTTGCTTAGTAATGGTAAACCCTTTGGCTAATTGGCTACCATCACTTAATGTACCTAACCCTCCAGATTTCATCTCTCCATCTATGAAAGTAGACATCTGAGAAAAACTTGGATTAGTTTTATTCGAATTCTTTTCTATTGATAAGTAATCCATAAATCGCTCAATGTCATCTTTTTTATCCGTTTTGTATCCACCAGCAGTTGTCTCCCATAGTCCAAAAGGATCTATATAATTGACGGGATTATTAAAACAATACCTAAAAGGAGTTAAATTAGGTGCTAATTCCGCTAATGGGTCTGGAACATTCCACCTTCCAATTACCGGATCGTATTGTCTTGCTCCGTAATCAAATAACTTTTCGTGCTCCTGTTTCTCCTTCCCGTTATACAGATAAAGATTCTTTGGACTGGAGATCTGCCGTTCGATTTCCATACCAAAGGCATAATAATCTACTTCCTGCTTCCTGGTCGCTACATTGGCCGTATCTACTTCAAAGTACACTCGTCCATTACCCAGGTGGTCCCCTACCGCATATTCATATTTGTAATCCGTCGCACTGCTTCTTAACACCCTGCCTTCAGCTGTCTGAACAAACTTCAGAACCGCGTTCTCGTAATGGATACCACTAATATATTCATTATTCAATGCATTAGCACCGGTCACCAGTTTTTTTAGCTTGGTTCCGTCCACATCGTAGGTATATGTAAGAGATGAAACTGTAGCCCCGTCTCCCACTGTCAGGGTTACAGGAAGATTCAGGTGATTGTAAGTGATGTTAGACAAATTATTGTTCTTCACCGCATTACTCCTTGAGGTCAGATTTCCATTTAAGGTATTGTAGGCATACGTGGTGGCTAATGGTAGCTGATAAGCCGGATTCTTTACCAGAACAGAATCATAGACCTGGGTCAGTCTTCCATTTGTATAATCATATCGCAACCGGTCCGTGCTTACTGTAGCCGAGGAGTCCCGTTTCAACCTTGTGATATTCCCCATCAAGTCATAACCAATCGTTTCATTTTTTCCTTCTTCACTCTTGGCCAAGGTCAATCGGTTCAGGTTGTCATAACTGTATACAAAATTGTGTAACGCAGGATTCGCGGCAGTACCCCACAGCTGCCTGCTGATATTGCCATTGTATTGCGGAGTAACCCCCGAAATGACTTCCTCATAATTCAAAGTCTGGTTAAACCAGGTTGACCCGCTACTTTTCAGCCAGCCCCTGGCATTGTATCCATAGCTAATGGTCTGGGCAAAAACAGGCGTAATCAGATTTTTTGCGTGCAATTGTTTGACGCTCAGCTGCCCTACTTCGTTATAAGTTTTACGGCTTAGCAGTATTTCCTTGTTGGTTGTAGATACAACATCCCCGGTCTTTTGATAAGTATCCTTAGGTCGCCCCATATGATCATAGGTAAACCTGTTGGCTACATGCAGCTTTTCCACCCCTGCTACGAAATGCCTGCGTACACTGGCAGTCATCTCACCAGCAAAGTTGTAGGTGTTTGTTATTTCATCATAACTATTGGCAGCTACCGTTCCGCCTTTATAATGTTGTTTCCAGACTCTGACTACTCTGCCCTCATCATCGTAATAATTGATCGT
>DATFQH010000137.1:0-6135 GCA_035264385.1 Pedobacter sp. | reverse complement strand
TAGCGGGCTTAAAGGTTGTCTATAAAATTCAGAATTTCTCCAAAATTCCAAGCGAAGTTTGTCGGTATATCATAAATATGCTTAACCGGTTATTCAGGAGCAGATACTGTGTCCTGTTCTCTTTCATTCTAGTTTTTGTTGTTGCTTCTTTTTTAATTAGAACAATATTGCTTGCGGCATCTGTTGCTAAAGCCGACTTTAGCACAGGCGGAATACTCAGAATTTACTTCCTTGGATTGGATTATGACATGGGAGTTGCCTTATTGCTGACCGCTGTGTATGCCATTTATCTGGTGCTGATGCCAGCCAGATGGTTCGGGTCCTTTGGTGATAAGATGGTTACTTATGCAGGATTGTTCCTGGCCCTGCTCATATCTCTTTTTTCTTTTTTTGCTGAGCTTACTTTTTGGCAGGAATTCGAAAGCAGGTTTAATTTTATTGCAGTTGATTACCTGGTCTACACACATGAGGTAGTTAACAATATCTACGAATCTTACCCCTTACCCTTACTGATTACCGGGGTGCTCGCAATTGTACTGCTGGTGGTTTGGGTTTTTTCAAGAATGAAGGTTTTTCAGTATGTTTTTCAATCCGAAATGTCTTTTAAGAAACGGCTGATGACATCTGGAAGCCTGCTGATCTTTGCCGCCTCTTATCCGGTATTCCTTAGTAATTCATATGCTGAATCGAGTTCGAACCGTTATGAAAACGAACTTTCTAAAGCAGGGATCTATTCCTTCTTTTCAGCCTTTAAAAACAATGAATTGAATTACAACGACTTTTATTCATTGCTACCCACAGATAGGGCCTACAGGCTGATCAGGAAAGAACTGCAGAAGCAAAATAGTATGTTTTTGAATGATAGCAACTCTATTAGAAGGACAATCAAAAACAATGGAAAATTTTATAAGCCCAACGTAATCATGATTACTGTAGAAAGTCTGAGCGCAGATTTTATGGCACATTTTGGTAATACCCAGCATTTAATGCCTGTGCTGGATTCACTGGCAGATCAGAATCTGATGTTTACCAATATGTATGCTACCGGAACCCGTACCGTGAGGGGAATGGAGGCATTGAGTCTGGCGATACCCCCTACACCTGGTAGCAGCATCGTCAGGAGGCCCGATAACGAGGGCCTGACTACGGTGGGTCACATTTTTAAGCAGGCTGGCTATACAAGGACATTCTATTATGGCGGTGACGGTTATTTTGATAACATGAATGAGTATTTCGGGAGTAACGGATTTGACATTACAGATCGGGGCAGAAACCTTAAGATCAGTGATACCTATTTGACGAGGCGAACGATAATTTCCGACCAGGAAGTTCATTTTGAAAATGCATGGGGAATTAGTGATGGAGATCTGCTTGAAGCGGTAGTTGGCGGGGCAGACAAAGACTATCTGGCCGGAAAGCCATTTTACGATTTTGTTATGACCACTTCCAATCACCGACCTTTCACATTCCCGGAAGGAAAGATAAATATGAAGCCCGGTAACCGTGAAGCGGCGGTAAGGTATACGGATTATGCGATCGGGCACTTTCTAAGTGAAATCAGGAAAAAACCCTGGTATAAAAATACGGTAGTGATCATCGTCGCTGATCATTGCGCAGGAAGTGCAGGTAAAAATGAGATCGAGATAAGTAAGTACCATATCCCCTGCCTCATCCTGAACCTTCCGGAAAAGGGAAAGAAGGTGGTCGATAAAATGTGTTCTCAAATTGATCTTTACCCTACATTGTTTAGTCTGCTGGGCTGGAACTATGTAAGCAATCTGTATGGTCAGAATGTTTTGGACCCTGCCTTTCAACCAAGAGCGGTATTAGGGACTTATCAAAAGCTTGCTTACCTGAAAGCAGACAGCCTGGTTATTCTGGGGCCTCAACAAAAGGTAGAGACCTATTTGTATACCAAATCCAATGATATGCAAAGGCCCGACAAATTATCGGGAAATGTTATTGATCAGGCCAAAGCAAATTATCAGACTGCATACGATCTTTACAAGAAGGGTGGCTTGCATCAATAAGTTCTTCGTTATGCATTTTAAAATATTTTGTTCATCTGTGATTTTTTTGTACCTGGTTTCGCCTTTCACAGGCAGGGCACAGGTACAGGATACTGCTTACGCTAAACCAAAAGTTGCCTCATTTATTGTCCCTGCACTATTTGTTGGTTATGGCCTGATTTCCCTTTCCGGAAAAAATGTAATCAGAGATCTTGATCTGACGACAAAAGATGAGCTCCAGGAAGATCACCCGCTGTTTGCCGCCCATGCGGACGACTACCTTCAGTTTGCGCCTGCAGCAGCTGTATACGGGCTGCGCCTTGCAGGTGTTAAAGGCAAACATTCTTTCGCAGACGCAACAGGCCTTTATCTTTTATCTGAAGCAATTATGGGCGGGACGGTTCGAGGCTTAAAATCCTGGACACAACGGCTCAGGCCCAATGGCTCGGCATCTAATTCCTTCCCTTCTGGGCATACGGCGAATGCATTTGCTTCAGCTGAATTTTTGAACCAGGAATATAAGGATACGCATCCCTGGATTGGATATGCGGGATATACGATAGCAACGGCGACGGGTATTTTAAGAATGTACAACAACAAGCACTGGCTAAGTGACGTCGTGGCAGGAGCAGGGCTGGGGATAATATCCACTAAGATTTCTTATCTTGTATACCCGGGGCTCAAGCGGGTTGTTATAGGAAAGGGCAGTACCAATTATACTCTGGTTCCTGTATATCAGCATAGAGGTTTCGGATTGTCATTTAATGGTAGGTTTTAATATGTGGTATCTGCAGTTTCAGAATTTATTCAGTTTTCCTGCTTTCCTTTACAACTTAAACAGTCACGAAGTGTTAAAATCAAATAGTATATTCAGAATGAGCATAAGATGAGAAAAGAAGTATTAACTACTCTGTTGATTTTTAGTACTTATCTGGCGGGGTTCTGTCAGCAGAATGATAGTCTTTCCCGTACGGACTCACTTTCTTCAGGCGGAAGACAAAATGCGATTTGTTATATCATACCAGGTGTATTTATCGGTTATGGATTGGTCTCTTTAACGGGTGACAATGTGATCAGGCGGCTGGACTACACCACCAATAATGAATTGCGGGAAGATCATCCGACCTTTGCACAAAAAGCAGACAATTATTTGAGGTATGTACCTGCCCTGGCGGTTTACGGACTGGATCTGGCAGGTGTGAAGGCAAAGCATAATTTGGTAGACCGCAGTGCGATGTTGCTGATGTCGGCATTGATCGCCCAGGGTACCGTATCTGGTGTAAAAAGTATTACCCATCGGATGCGGCCAAATGGACTGAGCAACAATTCCTTTCCTTCGGGCCATACTTCACTGGCTTTTATGAGTGCGGAATTTCTACACCAGGAATACAAGGATCAGTCGATCTGGTATGGCATTGGTGGCTATGCTATTGCTACCGGAACGGGTATTTTGCGCTTATACAATAATGCGCATTGGGTTAGCGACGTGGTTGCCGGCGCAGGTATCGGTATTTTGTCGACCAAACTTACTTACCTGGTCTATCCCTATCTCAGAAGAAAATTGTTTCATGGCAAATCTGCTAATATGATCATCAGTCCCGGTTATCAGGATGGGCGTATGAATTTCAATCTCATTCAAAGATTTTAGCGTATGAAGGTCCTGATCATTGAAGATGAACCGGAACTGGCTAAAAGTATAGTGAGCTACCTCTCTGCGCAGAATTACCTATGTGAACTGGCTGTAAATTATAATCAGGCATTGGAAAAGACCAGCGCACATCATTATGACTGTATTTTGCTCGATCTCATGCTTCCCGGCGGAAGCGGAATGGATATTCTTAATGCGCTTAAACTTCAGCATAAGGAGGACGGAGTAATCATTATTTCGGCAAAAAATTCTCTGGATGATAAGATTAAGGGCCTTGAACTTGGAGCTGATGATTATTTAGCAAAACCATTTCATTTATCGGAACTAGCGGCAAGGATATTTTCTGTCATCAGGAGACGAAATTTTGCCAACTCGAATGTTATTCAACAGGATAATTTAAAGATCGATCTGCTGGCCAAGACTGTTGATGTTGAGGGTGTTTTTGTAATGCTGACCAAAAAGGAATTTGATCTGCTGGTATTTTTTATCGGCAATAAAAATCGTGTGATATCCAAAAGTGCATTGGCCGAGCATTTATCCGGTGATCTGGCAGACATGCTTGACAACCACGATTTCATCTATGCACATATCAAAAATCTCAAACGCAAACTTTTCGAGGCAGGCTGCGGTAATTACCTGAAGACGATGTATGGGAATGGATACAAATGGGAAGTATGATCAAGCTATTGGATAAACCACTGAAGGCCTTCACAACTTATGCGCTTATTGTACTGTTGTGCAGTATTCCGGTATACTTCATGATCATCGATCTGATTTGGGTTCATGAAATCAATAAGCACAACCAAATTGTAGCAGCAGCCACAAAAAGAAATATAGCGGCTCTTAAACTTGACAGTGAAGGTGTCAATGCTACCATAAATTTATGGAACAAATTACAGCCTGAAACCAAAATCCAGCCGGCCGCATCACTGAGAGCCGACAGTACTTATAATGTCTACAGAAATGACAAGTATACTGCCAGTAGTGGTTATGACCGCTTCCAGGGGTTGGTTTCTTATTTCAGTATAAATGGCAGGCCCTACAGTCTCACCGTTGAGGCTAATGTAGAAGAGAGCTACGAGACAATTATTGCCATTACAGCCATTACAGTGTTGTTCTTCATTATTTTACTTGCCGGATTTATTAAGCTTAATAAACGGATTTCACTGAAGCTATGGAGCCCTTTTAACAAGACCCTTGAACGAATTACTTCTTTTGATCTGAGCAGCCATAAAGCCATTGAATTCGAACAGAGTAATATTGAGGAGTTTGAACAACTTAACGCCAGTATCAGTAAACTGGTCAGTAGTAATGTTGCCGTCTTTCGCCAACAAAAGGAATTTACAGAGAATGCTTCTCATGAACTTCAAACACCATTGGCGATTGTACAATCAAAGTTGGATTTGCTGCTTCAGGACAGTTCGCTTACTGCCGGTCAATCTCAGATCATTGAAGAAACCAATCAGGCGTTGTCAAGGATCTCAAGAATCAATAAAAATCTTTTGCTGATGGCGAAGATTGAAACTCAGCACTTTCTGGATAATCAGATGATCGATGTCCCTGAAACCATCGGGCAGATGCTGGAACAATTATCCGGGCTAGCTGACCGTAAAACAATCAGCTCTTCCATTAACGGAGATTGCCTGATTGAAGGGAATACGATACTTTTCGAAATCCTTTTGACCAATCTGCTGATGAACGCTTTACGGCACGCGGAAGATGACGCGCAAATCCAGGTGCTGTTTTCAGAGTCTACACTTACAGTGTTAAACACAGGGGCTTTTCCTTTGGACAGCGATAAATTATTCAGCAGATTCAGTGCAGCATCTACCAAAACACCCGGCAGTGGCCTGGGCCTGTCTATTGTAAAAGAGATTTGCAACAGGTATGGATGGGAAGTGAATTATATGTATAATAATGGTATGCACAATTTTATTGTCGTTTTCAGGTAGCGGATGGATACTAGCTTTTTGTTTTATTCGGCGTTATGCGTTTCAGGATCAGGGATAATATTGACGCATACACTACATAGCCCACAAAGATAAAATATCCCGGTTGCAGGGTGGTGTTATTTTGGGTTACTGTAGAGAGTAACTCTTCTTGTATATTCAGATTCGATAGCTGACTTTTTAATATGCCATTTAAGCCTATGTAGGTCATGGCAATGCCGACCACCATAACGTCTGCCATGTCCCATTTGCCCAGATCGAAGGCTAAAAATCTAACCACTTTGTTTTCAGCATATTTATCTCTGCCCCAAATGTGGATGCCTTTTCCGATCATCCGCAAAACGGGGAGGATGATAACGAACAGCAGAATGAGTATGCCCACCAGAACCGCATCGGGTTTGGGTTGGGCTATTAATGCCTGAATTATGCCTACTATGCTCTTGCTCTGGAAAAATAATACCTGGTTGGTGAAGGCCAATTTTTCGCCGAGGAGGGTAAAGTTCAGCGATTCGATACGTGCGTCAACTTC
>DATFQH010000136.1:0-21220 GCA_035264385.1 Pedobacter sp. | reverse complement strand
TGAACAAATACCTGAATTTGAGATGTACCTGTTCAGACGAATCAGACCATCATCTTCTTTTACAGGCGCATTTTTCCTGCTGCGCAGGTTCGGCCCATTGTCGATACGCTCGCCACGGTCTACTGATTTTTCTCTGAAATTTGGTCTGGCGTCCGATTCATTTTCTCTTTTTCTGAACGGCCTGTTGTCTGTGGTTCTTGAAGAAGAACCTTTTTTATCTTCGAATTTTCTGAAGGGCTGGTCACCTCCGAAATTGTCTTTCTTTATATAACTGCGTTTTTCGGAATCTTTTCCGTCACCCTCTCTTGTAGATCTCGGTTTAAAATCCCTTGACCCCGCTGTTCTTGGCTTGAAGTCATCACCTGAACTTCTTGGTCTGTAGTCGCTATCGCCACCTCTTGGTCTGTAACTGCTATCGTCGCTTCTCGGGCCTCTTGGTTTGAAGTCTTTAGCATCACCATCCCTGCCGCCTCTTGGTTTAAAATTGCCTTCTGAGCTTCTTGGTCTGTAACTGCTGTCGTCGCTTCTCGCGCCTCTCGGTTTGAAGTCTTTAGCATCACCATCCCTGCCGCCTCTTGGTTTGAAGTCGCCTTCTGAGCTTCTTGGTCTGTAATTGCTGTCGTCACTTCTCGGACCTCTCGGTTTGAAGTCTTTAGCATCACCATCCCTTCCGCCTCTTGGTTTAAAATCTTTTCTGTCTCCTTCTTTTGGTTTGAACGCTCCGCGATCGCTACCGAATTTTTTATCTTTCCCTTCTTTATCGTCAAACTTGCTCTTGCCCTTGTATGAACTATCAGTTCCGCTTGGCTTTCTGCCAGTTGTGCTTCGGTTTCCCGGTTTGGACTTGTCATCCCGACTGTTCCTGTTGTTGTCTTTTGTCATGATACGCTATTAGCCGCAAAATTATGCGGGTTGGCAAAGTTAGGGAAATTTGCGAAACTACGCAATTTTAGTGTCATCAAGCAGTTACCTGAAACTGTCATCACAGCATATAATTTAAGTTTCAAGAGTAAATGACCTGAATATAATTGCTGAATTAATCTATCTCTTAGTTATCGTTCCGCTATCGTTGAGCTATCGTTGTTATATCATATCTGACAAATTAACGATAGATCAGGGATACGTCAACGATAGACCAACCATATTATAATCCTTGATTTATTTTCAATTTAAATTCAATTTATTGTCTGATTATATCCTGTTTGTTCCCAAAGAAGACCATATTACCTGGCTTATTTCTACCTCCAAAAAGTGGAAATATGCAGTCCGGAAAAACACGTCTTAGGATACTTTAAACCTCGATTTTGAAATCTATTATTGTAAATGCTTGATAATTAAGGTAATATGTTGTATGTTTGCAGGCGTTTTATATTGTTAACCAAAAAAAGGAGGAAAATGATAAAGAAACACATAATAACATGTACGGTAATAATTGCATTACTGGTTATGGCAAAAGTGTTTGCTTACAACATGCCCCACAAAGCAAAAAGTCTCTCGGAAGAGGAAAAAACAACGTCAACAGATACAATAACAACAACAAAAATTACGGCGCCATTATCTCATATGGCCCGGTTAAATTTCGCAGAAGAAACACTTCCATTGGGGGATGCCAAAGTGGAGCGTAAAATGAAGATGGTTCTTGCCGCGTTTAATTACAGTCATATACAGACCAACCGCCTGCACAGAAAAGCAGCAGAATGGTTTCCTGTGATAGAACCTATTCTTGCAGCATATGGAATACCCGAGGACTTTAAATATGTTCCTTTGATAGAATCCGGATTGCAGGGAGGTACATCACCAAAGGGTGCTTCAGGTTTCTGGCAGTTTATGCCCGGTACAGCACGGAATTACGGTTTGAAGGTCAATTCAAAAGTGGATGAGCGCAAAAACCTGCGCAAATCGACCATTGCCGCGGCAAAGTACATTAAGGAACTTTATGGTATTTTCGACAGCTGGACACTGGTGGCCGCCGCATATAATGTGGGCGACAGCCATATGAAAAAGCAGATCAACCGTCAGAATCAGGACAATTACTTTAAAATGAAACTGAACCGTGAAACGGCAGGTTACGTTTACAAGCTGATTTCTGTTAAAGAGATTGTGGAAGATCCGGTACGCTACGGCTACAGGGTTCCGAAACAACTTTTGGCTTACAAAGCGGAAAATACCTTTAAGGCCTACAATTAAGCCTTTAATGCTTTTTGATTGTAATTCATTTTTAATTTAGGCAAAGGCGTTTGGCTGCAGGTATAAGATTCAGGGATTATAGATTAAAGCTTTTAACACACAAATAAAAGATGTTGACACCTATGTGGGGAGCCGTTCCAAATTATTGGAACGGCTTTTTGTTTTCTGTTTAATTTGCTATTTTACCCCTCATGGAATTGATGAGATTGCGCATCCGCGGGATGAAATATACGGAAGGAGAAACACTGGTGCTCACCTTTGATCTGCCAGATGGCCAGCGGCTCCGGTATCTTGCAGGACAGTTTCTTACACTGGTATTCAGTATCCAGGGCCGGGAATTGCGCCGGTCTTATTCCATTTGCAGTTCTCCTGATGTCGATGAGCCATTGGCCATTGCCATAAAGCGGGTGGAAAATGGCGAGATCTCCAGGTTTCTGCATCACAAAACAGCTGTTGGCGATGTGCTCAATGCCTTAGCTCCAAACGGGTTGTTTACTTACATTCCTCAGCCGCTGAAGTCAAGAACGGTTTTTCTTTTTGGTGCCGGGGTGGGTATTACTCCGCTTTTTTCTATCCTCAAAACGGCATTGTACGCCGAGCAGCATTCGCGGCTGGTCCTGATCTATAGCAGCAGATCGGTTGGGGAGACTCTTTTTTATGAAGAACTGAACAGTTTGCAGGAGGAGTTTCCGGAGCGTCTTAAGATCATTTATGTGTCCAGCCAGTCCAAAAACCTGTTGATGGCGAGGCTGAATGTCTTTCTTATTGAAAAGATAGTAGGGGAACATCTGCGCTATGATGAAAAGGACGCACTGTTTTATACCTGCGGACCGATTGATTATATGGTTACCTGCCGCATCACGTTGCTGAAGCTTGGCTTTGATATCGCCCAGATCAAAAGGGAAACATTTGTATTGCCGGAAGACGAGCTGGATGAAGACGATATGACAGAAAGGGAAGTGAAGGATACCAATACCTATACGGTGGTCTTAAAACTGAAGGGGCAGGAGCACCGGCTTGCCGTACCTTATAACCGCACGATCCTGCAGGTGGCCCTGGATCAGCAGATTGATGTGCCTTACAGCTGCCGGGCTGGAATCTGCAGTACCTGCACGGCGACCTGTACAAAGGGGCGTGTGCATATGGATTATAATGAGGTGCTGCTCGACAATGAGATTGCTGCGGGCAGGGTATTGGTCTGTACCGGACATCCTACTGAAAATGAGACCACAATAGTATGGTAGGGCAAAACATATAGGTGTAAATTATGTTCTCTTATTCAGTAAAATAGAAAGTTTTTCCTGATAATGGTTTACCTTTGTGCGCGGAAAAATGCTATCTTAATTTGTTAGCAGATCCATCCCGTTTTTTAGATATATATGAGCAAAAATACAGTAGACCTTGGCGAGCAAAAAGATGTAGAAGTATATGGAGCCAGGGTGCATAACCTTAAAGATATTGACGTTTCCTTTCCCAGAAATAAATTGGTGGTGATTACCGGTTTAAGTGGTAGTGGCAAGTCTTCACTGGCATTTGATACCATTTATGCCGAAGGTCAGCGCCGTTATATGGAAACTTTCAGTGCCTATTCGCGGCAGTTTATGGGCGGTATGGAAAGACCCGACGTAGACAAGGTTTCGGGGCTGAGCCCGGTGATCGCTATTGAGCAAAAGACCACAAGTAAAAATCCGCGCTCTACGGTTGGTACCATTACAGAGATCTACGATTTTATGCGGTTGCTGTATGCGCGTGCGGGTGATGCCTTTTCTTTCAATACCGGTGAGCGGATGGAGCGCATGAGCGAAGACCAGATCCTCAGCAATATCTTTAAAAAGTATGGGGATCTTCCCGTAAATATTCTGGCACCGGTAGTAAAGGGGCGTAAGGGCCATTACCGGGAATTGTTTGAGCAGATCCGCAAGCAGGGCTATGTAAAGGTCAGGGTGGATGGAGAAATTCAGGACATTACGGCCAAGATGCAGGTAGACCGCTATAAAATCCACGACATTGAGATCGTTGTAGACCGGCTGCTGATTGATAAAAAGGACATTAAAAGATTACAGGATTCTTTGCAAACCGCAATGCGGCTTGGAAAGGGGATCATCAAGATCAGCGATAAGGACAACAATGTTTCCCATTTCAGTCGCTTTCTGATGTGTCCTACTACCGGCATATCGTACGATGAGCCGCAGCCGAACAGCTTTTCTTTCAATTCGCCTTACGGGGCCTGTGAAAATTGCGGTGGGCTGGGGTATATTTTTGTGATCGATAAGGAGTCGGTGATGCCCAATCCAAAACTGAGCATTATCAATGGCGGCCTTGCTCCTTTGGGTGAGTACCGTGATGTATGGGTGTTCCAGGTGCTGAAGGCGCTGGCTAAAAAGTATAATTTTTCATTATCTACTCCGCTGGAAAAACTGGGTGAAGAAAATATCAATATCATTTTGAATGGTTCTCCGGAGCTGCTGAGCGTGGCTGTGGAGTACAACAAATGGAATGTTCAGAATTACCAGATCACTTTTGACGGCATCATTAAGCTGCTGGAAGAACAGCAGGAGCGTAAAGGAGAGGGTGCGGTAGACGATATGGAGGCTTTCCGCAAGCTGAAGACCTGTCCGGTGTGCAACGGAGCACGTTTAAAAAAAGAGAGTCTGCATTTTAAAATAGACGGGAAGAATATTTTTGAACTGGCCGAAATGGACATCAATAGTCTGAAAGCCTGGTATGTGGATCTGGAAAGCAGACTCAGTGAACGGCAGAATACCATTGCCAAAGAGATCCTGAAGGAGATCAGGGCACGGTTGGGTTTCCTGAGTGATGTGGGGCTGAATTACCTGTCGCTTGACCGTACTGCGCGTACGTTATCGGGTGGCGAGGCCCAAAGGATCAGGCTGGCTACACAGATTGGTTCGCAGCTCATGAACGTGATGTATATTCTGGATGAGCCGAGTATCGGCCTGCACCAGCGCGATAACGAGCGGCTGATCAATGCGCTTAAGAATTTACGGGATTTAGGCAATACGGTATTGGTGGTCGAGCACGATAAGGACATGATCCTGGAGGCCGACCATGTAATTGATGTGGGTCCGGCTGCGGGTGTGCACGGCGGGCAGATCGTTGCACAGGGTACGCCTGCTCAGATCCTGAAATCGGGCACGCTTACGGCTGCCTACCTGAACGGAAAGAAGGGTATTGAGATACCTGCGCAGCGCAGAAAAGGCAACGGACATAAATTGTCTATCATCAAGGCCAGTGGCCATAACCTGAAGGATGTATCGGTAGATTTTCCTTTGGGTAAGTTCATTACGGTAACGGGTGTTTCGGGAAGCGGGAAGTCCAGTTTAATTACGGAAACGCTTTATCCCATATTGAACCATCATTTTTTCAGGGCAAAAAAGCATCCGCTGCCTTATGAGAAGATCAACGGACTGAAAGAAATTGATAAGGTGATCGAAATAGATCAGGCGCCGATCGGCCGTACGCCAAGATCGAATCCATCTACCTATACGGGCGTATTTTCAGACATCAGGAATTTATATGTACAGCTTCCTGAGGCGAAGATCAGGGGTTATAAGCCCGGCCGCTTTTCTTTCAATGTAAAGGGAGGGCGTTGTGAAACTTGCCAGGGTGGCGGTATGAAGGTGATTGAAATGAACTTTTTGCCCGATGTACAGGTGCCTTGTGAAGAGTGCAGCGGTAAACGGTACAACAGGGAGACGCTGGAAGTGCGCTACCGAGGAAAGTCGATCAGTGATGTGCTGGACATGAGTATTGAGGATGCCTGCGATTTCTTTGAGAATATGCCGGTTATTTATCGTAAGATCAAAACATTGAAGGATGTAGGCCTGGGGTATATTACACTGGGTCAGTCTTCCATCACTTTGTCGGGTGGTGAGGCGCAGCGTGTGAAGCTGGCTACCGAACTGTCTAAAAAGGATACCGGCAGAACTTTTTATATCCTGGATGAGCCGACAACAGGTTTGCATTTTGAAGACATCAGTGTATTGCTCGGTGTGCTGAATGAGCTGGTAGAGAAGGGAAACACCGTACTGGTCATAGAACATAATCTTGATGTGGTGAAGGTGGCAGACTGGGTGATCGACCTGGGTGAAGAAGGGGGAGCCGGGGGCGGTAGAATCATCTTTGAGGGAACGCCTGAAGGCTTGATTCAAAATCCGATCAGCTTGACAGGGAAGTTTTTAAAGAAGGAAATGGGTATTAAATAATCTGGTATGAAAACGAAGCTCAATGACTTTTTACCTGATGCTTCTGCCACTGAAGACAGCTATGTAATTAATGGTATCGAGGGGCCGGGTGATTACCGTTTAATTATGCCGGAAGACATTGGGCGGTTGTTCAAGCCCAGAGTTCCCTTCAGTCATAAAGGAACCTACGGGCATGCGCTGATCATTGCGGGTGCCCCGCAGACTATGGGTGCCGCATTATTGTCTGCTATGGGTTGTTTGTATGCAGGTGCGGGGTTGACCACTGCTGCGATTCCTGAAAGCGGGCTTTCGGCACTGAATGCTGCATTACCGGAAGTGATGTATGCCGACAAGAAGCAGCTGCTGGAAAATAAAACTATCCTTAAAACGTATAGTGCCATAGCCGTTGGGCCCGGCCTGACCAATAGCAACGGCCATTCACTGGATCATATTGAACTGTTGTATGAGCTGCTCAGGCAGAAACTGCCGATCGTGGCAGATGCAGATGCATTGACGCTGTTGAAGGGGAAGTTACGGTCCATCCCAAAAAAATCTATTCTTACTCCTCATGTAAAGGAGTTCGACAGGTTGTTCGGTGCTCATAAGACCTGGTGGGAGCGCTTGCAGACGGCAAGGCTGAAAGCCAGGAAAATGGAGGTGGTGATTGTACTGAAGAACCAGTATACTTTTATTATAGATCAGCAGGGATTGGTATTTATCAATCCGACAGGAAATCCGGCGATGGCCCAGGGTGGAATGGGCGATGTGCTTACCGGGATCATCACCGCTTACGTGGCTCAGGGTTACCAGCCGGCAACCGCGGCAATGCTGGGATGTTACTTTCACGGCAGGGCGGGAAATGAACTGGCTGAAAGCAGGTTTAATGTGACAGCTTCGCAGGTTGCGATGCAATTGCCTGTAACCATAAATGGTTTTCCTGATCCTAAGAAATAGCGGTTTTGAATTAGATGGAGACGTTGCCTGCTACGATCATCTGATCCATTGTAGGACTTGGGCTGCCGCCTCTTTTCTCTAAGGTAACCGCAAAGGTTTGCGCAGATGCGATTTCCTTCATGTTTACCAATATTTTAGATTTATCGTTCTTTACATCAAATACACCCAGATCTACCGGTTTGCCGTTTACCAGTGCCCACAGTTGGTACTGGTGTTCCTGATCTGTTACTGGCAGGTGCATTTTGGAGTTGTCCATCATGACATGTCTGCCGGTTACATGCCAGTAAACCATCATGTTTGCATTGGGGTCCATAGTGGTTCCCGCCAGTTTCACGATTTTCCAGTTCGGATCTGTATTCATGTCTGCAATCTTCTGAAGGTCTTCGTTCGTTTGCTTCATGAAGTTTACCGTACTGGTAAATTTCTGCCTGTCGAGGGTTAATTCAGCGATCTGAACTTTGGCACTGCCCAGTTCGTTATGCGCGGAATACAAGGCGACTACGCTGACCAGCAGCAAGGCTACGCAGGCTACAAGTGCCAGGCGTAAGGTTTTGATCTTGTTGTCGTAGGCGGCAGTGTTACCAATTGGTACAACTACGGCTTCACGGGCAGGTTGCGCTTCTTTAACGATTGCGGGTTCAGAACCCGTTGCATGGCCGATCTGACCAAGTATTTTTTCTTCCAATCCCTCTGCAGGACTCACTGAGTACTGCAGCGCATATTGTTCCATAGCAATTTCAATGGCAGCCATCTCCTGTTTTATTTCAGGATATTGCAACGCCATTGCTTCAACTTCAGCTTGTTCCTGAGCATTTAACTGCCCAAGAACGTAAAGTTCAAGTATGCCTGATTCAATATATGCTTTTCCTTCTTCCACTTTAATTAAAATTCTTTCTTAATTCCAAAATAGCCATTCTGATCCGGGTCTTAACCGTGCCTAATGGTAAATTTAACTCTTCTGCTGCTTCCACATGGGTATATCCTTTGAAGTACACCATGTTTAAAACGGCATTGAATTCTGGTTTAAGTGCGGTTACCATGTCCTTTATTCCCAGAAGATCCGCATTAAAAGTAATCTCTTTTTGCGAATCAATGAAATCTACGTTATTTTCTATATCTTGGTTTTTCCCCGAATTTCTAAAATCTTTCGAGCGCAGTTTATCGATAGACAAATTACGGGCAATGTTCATCATCCAGGTAAATAAACGCCCTTTAGAGGGGTCATAGCTTATTGCCGAATTCCATATTTTAATAAAGGTTTCCTGCAAAAGATCTTCTGCTACTTCTGTCTGGGGAATGATTCTGGAGATGACCCCCAGCAGTGCACCTGAATACATGTCGTAAAGTGCCCGGATAGCCAATGTATCCTGAGCTTTCAGTTTACTGACCAGCTCTTCCTCTGAGAGAGATATTTTCTTTGTCGGTGCCAATGGATTGCTAATATACAGAAACTAGAACAACAACAAAGTGGTATTTGTTTTTTTTGCGAAATGCTGGAAGAAATAAACAGTGTAGCTCTAATTCGGAAAATTAAAAATCGAATAAGTGCTTTTCCGCATGATAAGATGAACGTACAAGCGGGCCGCTTTCTACATATTTTAAACCCTTTGCCAGGCCTATTTCTTTGTATTTGGCAAATTGATCGGGGTGGATCCAGTCGACTACCGGGTGGTGGTTTCTGGTGGGCTGCAGGTATTGGCCTAAAGTAAGGATGTGTACACCGTTGGCTACCAAATCGTCCATGGCCTCCAATATGTCTTCTTCAGTTTCGCCCAGGCCCATCATAATGCCGGTCTTGGTTCTCAGTCCAAATTCAGAAATGCGTTTCAGGCATTCGAGGCTTCTGTCGTATTTCGCCTGCACGCGTACCTGTTTGGTAAGGCGCCTTACGGTTTCCATATTGTGTGAGACTACCTCCGGTCTTTCTTCAAGTACGCGGTACAGGTTGTCCCATTGACCTTTAAAATCGGGGATCAATGTTTCCAGTGTGGTTTCAGGGCTTTCTCTTCTGATGGCCTGCAGCGTTTCAGCCCAAATGATGGAGCCTCCGTCTTTCAGGTCGTCGCGGTCTACAGAGGTAATTACGCAGTGTTTTACCTGCATCAGTTTTACAGAATTGGCTACACGGTTCGGCTCGTCGGTATCTACTGCCATTGGCCTGCCAGTCGCAACCGCACAAAAGGAACATGACCTGGTACAGATGTTTCCCAGGATCATGAACGTCGCGGTACCCGCGCCCCAGCACTCGCCCATATTGGGGCAGTTGCCACTTTCACAAATGGTATGGAGCTTATGTGTGTCTACCAGGCTGCGTACCTGGGCATACTCTTTACCAACAGGCAGCTTTACTCTAAGCCAATCTGGTTTGCGTTGTACTGGGTTTTCTGAAACAACCGGAAGTGCGATCATGTTACAAAGTTAAGCAATAGGATCCAATAGTTATAAAAATGAAATGTTAGCAGGATGTAATGTTCGGCTGCGCTGATGTCGTTTTTTGCCGATCAGTACCTCAGCACCTAAACTTTAACATTTGGAACCCCCTTTTTTAGCATTAAGGAACGCTGCCGGTAATACTTTTACGATTCCAATACGACTAACCAATATAACCATGAGACCAAACCAACTGCAGCAGCTGCTTAGGGGTATCTGCATTTTTTGCGTCCTGCTGTCCGCCTGTAAAAAGTCCGGCGGTAATGAAGAAAAGAAGGCGGAGCCGGAAATCGCTGTCAGCCGTTTCGACATCAATGCGGCGCTGGTTACCCCAAATCCTGGTTTTGAAGCGAATAAATTATATCAGTTCCTGCGTGATAACTACGGTAAGAAGGTACTGTCTGGCGTAATGACCCTCAACAGTTTTGACGAGACTGCCTGGCTGAAACAAAATACGGGTAAGGAACCGGCTATAATCGGGCTTGATTTTATGCATTGCAACAGGGGCTATACCTGGTATGATAACCAGCAGCCTGTTGAGGATGCCAAAGCTTACTGGGCCAAGAACGGGATTCCTGTATTTGTATGGCACTGGCGTGATCCGCTGAGGACAACGGAGGAATTTTACAGCAACAAGACCAGTTTTGATGTCTCGAAGATCGATGATCCTGAGTCTGCTGAATATAAGGCGATGATCGCAGATATTGACTTTGTATCAGCGCAGTTTGCTGAACTGAAAAGAGACAATGTTCCTGTCATCTGGAGGCCTTTGCACGAGGCTGCGGGCGGCTGGTTCTGGTGGGGTGCAAAAGGCGCTGCGCCCTGTAAGAAATTGTT
The DNA here is from genome assembly GCA_035264385.1 of Pedobacter sp. GTDB lineage: Bacteria > Bacteroidota > Bacteroidia > Sphingobacteriales > Sphingobacteriaceae > Pedobacter. Next base: position 10,607 of record DATFQH010000136.1, on the reverse strand, counting down.
CCGGCTGATGTTTGACCGGATGGTAAATCACCAAGCTCAATAACCTGATCTGGGTCTGGACGCGTGAGCCCAATGACGATGCCTGGTATCCCGGTGATGCTTATGTAGATATCATTGGCCGTGACATTTACAAGCAGGGTGATCATGGGGCACAGCTTGCTGAATTCAATGGCATCAGCACACTTTATGGCGATAAAAAAATGGTGGCGCTGAGCGAATGCGGTTCCATTCCGGATGTGGATCAGCTGACTAAAGATGCAGCGGCCTGGTCCTGGTTTATGCCCTGGTACGGTGATTATACCCGTAACAGCGTGCACAATTCCCTGGATCTTTGGAAAAAGATGTTTGCCAGCAGTTATGTAATTACCCTTGATGAAATGCCCTCTTTAAAAAATCAGTAAGTTTAACAATTATGAAAATGAAATATCTTTTTGCCCTTGCAGGACTGTTGTGTCTGAACACATTGATGGCTCAGCAAAGAAAGCTTACGGATACCAAGGCAACCAAAGAGACGCGGGCTTTATTTGACAATCTTTATAAGTTGTCTGAAAAATATACCTTGTTCGGCCATCAGCACGCTACCGAATATGGGCATGGATGGTCTGGTGATGAAGACCGTTCTGATGTGAAGTCTGTTACGGGCAGTCATCCTGCTGTGATTGGAATAGACATAATGGGCTTGTCCGGCCGCCCTCGGGCAGAAATTGAAAAAACCAAGGCGCTGCTGAGGAAAAACGTTACGGATACTTACCGTCGCGGTGGCGTTACTACCGTTGCCTGGCATTTCTCAAATCCTGTGTCTGGCGGTGAGTTTTACTGGAAGGATTCTGTTTCTCTGCCTGCGGTAAAATATATTATTCCCGGCGGAGAGGGACACGACAAATACATCGCCATACTGAAAGACATTGCGGATTGGGCTAAAAGTCTGAAGGGTGAAAAGGGGGAAGCCATACCGGTGATCTTCAGGCCATATCATGAGTTTGACGGAGACTGGTTCTGGTGGGGCAGATCGCACTGTACACCGGAAGAGTTTAAGGCGCTTTGGAAGTTTACGGTTTCTTACCTGAGAGACACCGAAGGTGTGCACAATTTCATCTACGCATTTTCACCGGATAATATTTTTAAAACGGAAGCGGAATACCTGGAACGCTATCCGGGGAATGAATGGGTGGATCTGCTGGGCACAGATAACTATGGAGATATGGGCAGGTACGGTAAGTATAATACTGATGATGCGGTAAAGAAACTTCGTATTGTTTCTGCTCTTGCGCAAAAGAACGGTAAGCTGGCCGCATTTACTGAAACCGGACTGGAGTCGCTACCCAATCCGGAATGGTGGAATGATGTGCTGCTGAAGGTAATGAAGAGTGATCAGATCAGGCTATGCTATGTGCTGGTATGGCGCAACGACACCAGCAGCCAGACTCATTTTTACGCGCCTTATCCGGGCCATCCTAATGTTCCGGATTTTATGAAATTTTACAACGATCCGTATACTCTTTTTGAAAAGGATCTGAAAGGGATATATAAATAAGTATCTTGTATATTAACGATTGACTTAAGGGAAGAACAGCGCATAAAAGAATGGGGCGGAAACTGAAAATATGGATTGGCTTTTGCCTTGGCCTGCTTTACTGCATGCCGGCCGCGGCTCAATATAACCAGTACCAGTTCTCGCACCTGGATATCAACAATGGGTTGCCGCACAATGATGTCAATTGTTTTTATAAGGACGACAAAGGTTTTATCTGGCTGGGGACTATGGCCGGACTGGCCAGGTATGACGGCTATAGCTTTAAAGTTTACCGGCATAGGATCAAAAATAAATCGACCATCAGCGACAGTGATGTGCGGACGATTACCGAAGGTCCTGACCGGAAGTTGTGGATCGAGACCCGGGCCGGCATGGATATCTATGATCCGGTAACGGAACTTTTTAATCACGACATTAAGCCCGAACTGGAAAAATACGGGGTAACTGAAAGTGCCGTGCGCCTGCTTAAAAAGGGAAAATCGGGCGTTTTCTGGTTTGTATCACCCGCTACCGGGTTGTATAAATATAATCCTGTTTCTAAAAAAACAGCACGGATAGCCCATGAGGTACGGGGCGAGAATTCCATTTCTGCAAGTCCTGTTATTGATCTGGCAGAAGATAAGGAAGGCAACTTGTGGACGATCCATGCAGACGGCACGCTGGAAGTAATTAAAAAGAATACCGAGACGGTTACCCAGCGGATAGATCTGTCCGGTAAATTTTCTAACCGGGAGAGCGATACGTATCGCCTTTTCATAGACCGGCAGGGCCTGATCTGGATTTACGACATTTCTACGTCTACCGGGATCTATTATTTTGATCCGGCACGCAATCTGCTGAAGAAGATCAGTAAAAACGCTCCGGAGCTGAAGCTCAATTCTGACATTGTAACTGGTGTTGTGCAGGATAAGGATGACAATATCTGGATCGGTACCGATCATGGTGGCATTAACCTGATCGACAAGAAGAATTTTAGTATCAGGTATATCCTGAATAATGAAAACGACAGCAAGAGCCTGAGCCAGAACAGCATTTCCAGTATTTATTACGATAACCTGGGTATGGTCTGGATCGGGACCTTTAGAAAAGGCATTAATTTTTATCATCCCAATATCATTAAGTTTAACCTGATCAAACATTCTTCCGATCCCAATAGCTTGATATATAGTGACATCAACCGCATGGTGGAGGATAAAGCCGGTAATATCTGGATCGGCACCAATGGTAAGGGCCTGGTGTATTATAATCGTAAAACGCTAAAGTTCAGTTCCTACCGGCATGACCCCGCTAACCCGAACAGCTTGTCGCACGATGCGATAGTGGCCATTTATATAGACCGGTTTGATAAATTGTGGATCGGTACCTACACCGGCGGATTCGATTATATGGATGGTGGAAAGTTTATGCATTACAAATATGATGCAGCAGATCCGCAGAGTCTGAGCGACAATAAAGTGTCTGATTTTCTGGAAGATTCTCAGGACAGGTTCTGGATCTCTACCATGGGTGGCGGGTTGAACTTGTTTGATCGTGATACAAAGAAATTCAGGCGTTATACCCAGCAAAATAACCTGATCAGTTCCGATTATGTATTTAAGATCATTGAAGATTCGAAGGGAAATATCTGGATCGGTACCTCCTATGGCATGAATGTACTTCCAAGGGGTATCGGTAAGTTTACCAGAATCATTAATGATACGAAAAACGACAATAGCCTGATCAACGACAACATCAACAGTTTCATTGAGGACAGTAAGGGATATATGTGGATCGGCACCAGGGACGGTTTGAGTATTTATCATCCTGAAACCAGGACTTTTTTCAATTATACGATTGAAAACGGCCTGCCGGATAATAACATCATGGATATTCAGGAAGATGATCATGGCGACTTTTGGGTGAGTACTTCTAACGGGCTGTCGCGCATTTCGGTAAGCTATAAAAAGAAACTGAGCCTGGTGTTCAAAAATTTTGATGAGAATGACGGCCTGCAGGGCAAGGAATTCAACAGGATCGCTTCTGTAAAACTGCGCAGCGGTGAACTTGCTTTTGGAGGCCCCGATGGCATCAACATCTTCCAGCCCTCACTGATCAAAACCTACAGCCAGCCTTCAAAACTTTTCATTACAGATTTTCAGCTGTTTAACAAGAGTGTGACTTCCGGTATGGAGGTAGACGGCAGGGTGATATTGAAGCAGTCTATTTTTGATACGAGGAAGATTACGCTGGATCATGATGAAAATGTTTTTACCATCGAATTCGCTTCACTTAATTATATCGGCCCGCATAAGGTTAAGCACCAGTATATGCTGGAGGGCTTCGATAAGGCCTGGATCACTGCAGACAATAGTCTGCGAAAGGCGACCTATACCAATCTTGATCCGGGTGGTTATGTTTTTAAAGTGCGGGCATCCAATACTGAAAATATGGATAAGGCTACTCCTGTTACGTTGAATATCAGGATTTTGAATCCCTGGTATACCTCTACCCTGGCTTATGTTTTATACTTTTTGATGATCGGGGGGGCACTTTATTATTTCCGGCACCGCGGGATTCAGAAGATCAGACAGCAGTTTGCTGCGGAACAGGAAAAAAAGGAGGTGCAGCGTATGATCGAGCAGGAGAAAGTTGAGTCGCAAAGACTGCTGGACAACGAGCGCCTGGAAGCCATGCGCTACCGGGAGCTCGATGCCATGAAGATCAAGTTCCTGACCAATGTGAGCCATGAGTTTCGGACACCGCTTTCGCTGATCCTGGCTCCGATTGATAAGCTGCTAAAAGGAGCTTACGACAGTCAGCTTAAGGAACAGGTGTCGCTGATTCAGAAGAACGCCAGGCGTCTGCTAAACCTGGTAAACCAGCTGCTGGACTTCAGAAAGATGGAGCTTAAGGAGATCAAGCTGCAGAAGCGGCCCGGAGATATCATTTCTTTCATTAAAGAAATTACCTATTCTTTTAAGGACATTGCCGAACAGAAGAACATACAACTCACCTTTAATGCGGCGTATGAAACGCTGAAGGTAAATTTTGACCACGATAAGATTGAGCGGATCCTGTTCAATCTGCTGTCTAACAGTTTTAAATTTACGCTGGACAATGGAAAGGTTAATGTTTCTGCGGACTGTATCATGATCGATCAGTATATGGTTGAAATTCGTGTGCGCGATACCGGGATAGGCGTCGCCAAAGAAAAGCAGGAGAAAATCTTTGAGAGCTTTTTCCAGAATGAGGTTCCCGAATCCATCATCAACCAGGGCAGCGGGATCGGACTGGCCATTACCAGGGAGTTTGTGAAGTTGCATGGCGGAGAGATCTTTTTGGAAAGTGATGAAGGTGTAGGCAGCTGCTTTACGATCCTGCTGCCTTTTGAGGAGCTGAGGAATCAAAAGAACACGGCCGATCATTTTGTTGATAACCTGATCGCTGATGATGACCTGAGCGGACAGCATGCTGTTCCTGTTGCGATTTCTTCCAAAAAAGCTACTGTACTGCTTGTGGAGGACGATGCCGATCTGCGGTTCTACCTGAAGGATAATCTGAAGGAAGATTTTAATGTGATAGAGGCGGGCAATGGCAAGGATGGCTGGCAAAAGGCGTTGTTCTATCACCCGAATATTATTGTAAGTGATATCTCCATGCCGGAGATGTCGGGGATCGAATTGTGTAAAAAGATCAAAGGTGATTCGCGCACGACGCAGATACCGGTAATTCTGCTTACTGCGCTGACCGGCGAGGAGCAGGAACTGACCGGTCTTGAAACAGGCGCTAATGATTACATGACCAAGCCTTTTAGCTTCGAGATCCTGAATTCCAAGATCCGTAACATTCTGATCCAGCAGGAATCGTTTAGGAAGCTGTACCAGAAGCAGGTGGAAGTTCAGCCTGCTTCGGTAGAGATGGAAAGCCCTGACGAGCATTTCCTCCAGCTGGTGCTGCAGGAAATAGAAAGGAATATCGACAACAGTAATTTTTCTGTAGATATGCTGAGCAGCCTTCTGCTGGTCAGCAGGGTAACATTGTATAAACGGATCGTTTCCCTTACCGGAAAAACACCGCTGGAATTCATTAAATCTTACCGCCTGAAAAGGGCCGCCCAGCTTTTGGAGCAGGGCGGATTTACCGTTTCACAGATCTGCTACAAGGTCGGCTTCAAGACCACAAAGAATTTTGTGAAATCTTTTAAGGAAGAGTTTGATGTGCTGCCTTCCAGGTATGCAGAGCAAAGGGATTAGCTGACATCAGATTTCCATGCAGATGACCGCTACGGGAGGCGAAAATGCAGGAGAGAGAACAGCATAAAAAAGAGGGTAAATGTTAGCATTTAGCAAGTTTTGAAAAGGATTAACATTTGCGTCCCCCTTTTTTAGCAATACGGTATTCCGTTGTATCTAGTTTTATCATTCAGAAACCCATCCCATGGGGATCTCTACTAAACCAAATATGACGACCAAAAATGAAAACGACAAGAACGAGTTGTAGTGAATGGATATATATCCTCCTCACGATTTTAACACTAAGCGGAATTTCGTATTCCGGTTATGCCCAGAACACTTCAGGAAGAATAGTTACAGGTGTTGTTTCCGATGATAACGGGACAACGCTTCCGGGAGCTGCTGTTTTGGTAAAAGGAACCAAAACCTCGGCTTTAACCAGTGCTGAGGGTAAATTTTCTATCCTGGTTCCTTCCGGCGCTAACGTCCTGGTGGTATCCTATGTGGGTATGACTGCCAAAGAGGTTACCGTAGGCAGCAGCAATACGGTAAATGTAAGTCTGGAGACTTCTACTTCTACTTTATCGGATGTGGTAGTGATCGGGTACGGTACACTGCGCAAATCGGAAGTGACCTCTGCCATTTCATCTGTTTCACAGAAAGACATCAAAAATTTACCTGTTGCAGGGATAGATCAGGCACTGCAGGGTAAGGTAGCGGGGGTAACCATCAATAACAATGGTGGCCAGCCGGGCGGTGGTGTTTCTGTACGGATCAGGGGTCTGACTTCAACAGGGGATAACAACGAGCCTTTATATGTAATAGATGGGGTGCCGATGAATGCGAGGACCAGCACGCTCGAACAAAATGTTTTGGGCGGAGGTTCTGGACAGGTAGGGCAAAGTGTTCTGGCGACATTGAATCCTGCGGATATCGAGACCATAGATATCCTGAAAGATGCTTCGGCACAGGCGATTTATGGTGCCCGTGGTGCAAACGGTGTGGTACTGATCAATACCAAACGCGGTAAGGCCAATCAGGGTAAGATCACCTACGATTCTTATGTTGGAATGGCAGAGATCCCGAAGAAACTTTCGGTGATGAACCTTCGTGAAAATGCGGAATATATGAATTCGCTGGTATTGGAAGTGAGGGCTGTTCCGGGAAGCGGAATGGACAGTATTGCTGAGTTTAGAAATCCGTCTCTATTGGGTGCCGGTACGGATTGGCAGGACGAGATTTACCGTCGCGGTTATGCGCAGAGCCATCAGCTTGCTTTTTCTGGTGGTACTGAAAAAACACAGTTCTACTTTTCGGGTGGCTATCTGGATCAGGAGGGTACTTTGATTAAAACAGGTTTCAACCGCGTAACTTTGCGGACTAATATAGATCACCAGGCCACTAAATGGTTAAAAACCGGGATAACGGCTAACCTGTCGAGAACCAAGCAGCAGATCGGTTTGTCTGATGGGTTTGATGCGGTAACCAGTACAGTGCTGTACAATAGCCCTGCGACCCCTGTAAGAGATTTATATGGTAATTTTATCTCTCAAAATGTGATCGGCGGAAGTACCTTCGGTAATCCTAACAATCCGGTGGCGCTGGCCAGCTTGCGTGATGTGACGAACAAATCATCAAAGGCATTCGGAACTTTATATGCTGACCTGCAGATTATTGACGGACTGACCATCAGGTCTGAAGGTAACTTTGATTTTAACCTGAGTTCTGACAGGGCTTTTCAGCCGTATGTTTACAATGAGGTTACTAAAACGGTGATCCTGAGCCCTTCGAGGTTGCGTGATCAAAGACAAAATACTTTGTATTGGGCGTTAAAGAATTATGCAAACTACAATAAGACCTTTGGCAAGCACAATGTGGCTGCAACCCTGGGGCATGAGGCACAACGGAGCACATTCGATCAGCTGGGTGGCAGAAGGGATAACCTGACGCTGAATATCCCCAATCTGAATGCGGGTGATGCAGGCAATACACAGGACATTTCAGCTTCGGCTTCTACCTGGAGCATGGAGTCTGTTTTCGCAAGGTTGAACTACACATTCGACAATAGATATGCAATTAGCGGAACATTGAGAAGGGATGGCTCGTCTAACTTTGGTCCGGATCAGAAATGGGGTACTTTCCCTGCAGTATCTGCCTCATGGACGGTAAGTAATGAGTCTTTCCTTAAGGAAAGCAAATACATCAATTATTTGAAATTCAGATTCGGCTACGGTGAAGTAGGTGGTCAGGACGCCGGTGGTGGAAATTTATATTCCGCAAATATTACACTGTTCCCTACTGCTCCTTTCGGACCGGGCGGATTACCAGCCAATGTAGCCAATCCGCTGATCACCTGGCAGTCGGTTAATACGTATAATGGGGGTGTGGATCTGACTACCTGGAATAAAAGACTGGAGTTCAGTCTGGACGTCTATAAAAAAGTGACTTCAAATATGCTTTTGCCTACGCAGCTGGGCGCTTATTCCGGGTTGGGCACAGCATGGAACGACATCAAGACGCCAACCACCAATGCGGGCAAAATGACCAATACGGGTTTTGATATTGGCCTTACCTCTTATAACATCCAGAAGAACGATTTTAACTGGAAGACCAATATTGTGTTTAGCCGTTATAAGAATGTCCTGACCAGAATGAACCAGGCTGATGCAACCATTCCGGGTATGTTCGATGAGTACGGAACCAAATCATTGGTTACGTTGTCTCAGCAGGGTAAACCACTGGGTGCGTTTTACGGATATGTTACTGATGGTTTATTCCGTTCGGAAGCTGAATTGAACAATGGCATTGATTATGGTCTGGCCATTGCCCCGGGCAGTTTATGGCTGGGTGATGTTAGGTTTAAGGATCTGAATGGTGATAATGTGGTGAACGACAAGGATGTGACCGTGATCGGTAATCCTAATCCTGATTTTACTTATGGCTTTACCAATACCTTCAGCTGGAAGGGTATTGACCTTTCGGTATTCCTGTATGGCAGCCAGGGAGGAGATATTTTCAATTATAGCCGCCGTCAGACGGAAGCCATGAGTTCTCCGTACAGTAATCAGCTGACTACGGTGCTGAACAGGTTTACGGCAAGCAACCCTAACGGGGATCTGCCACGATACAATCAATGGCACAATAACAACAGCAGGATCTCTGACCGGTATATTGAAGATGCGTCGTTCCTGAGGATACAGAATGTTGCTTTGGGTTATAATCTTCCTAAGTCTCTGATCAACAGGGTAAATGTCAGCAACGCAAGATTTTACGTTTCTGTTCAGAATCTGTACACCTTCACCAACTATTCGGGCTACGATCCGGAGCTTGGCGCGCTGAACAATAACATCAGGTTTATGAATATTGACAATGGTCATTATCCAAACCCAAGGACATTTACTATAGGAACTAACATTGAATTCTAATGTGTAAAAAAACTACAATCATGAAAACCAATCGAATCATTATATTTCTTGCAGTCGCCACATTTGGGATGGCCTGTAAAAAGAGCTTTCTGGACAATCCTTCTGAGACGGGTCCGACTACTGAAAATTATTACACTTCGGCATCGGAAGTAAACGGTGCTACGGGTCTGCTGTACAATTCGGTATGGAACGACTGGTCTGATAAGGCCTTCATTTCTGTGGGGGATGTACTGGGCGGTACAGTAACCGGAGTGCAGGGCAATGCACAGTACAATTCATTTTACAATTTCAATATTCAGAGTACGGACGGGCTTGTAATGGATACCTGGAAATCCTGCTACAAGGCGGCCGGTCAGGCTTCAGTACTGATCCATGCTTTTGAGGAGAAAAAATCGCAGGTGGCGAATGCTGCCTTTCTTGATGTTGGTATTGCAGAAGCTAAATTTATAAGGGGTTTTGCTTATTTCTATATCGGACGTGTGTTTGGAGATGCTCCGATCGTTGAAAATCCGGTGGAGCTGACCAGGGAAGGAGTGCCCTTAACTCCGCGGTATGTGCAAAAGGACGTACTTCGCTTTGCTCTGGAGGACCTGAAGTTCGCAGAAGAGCGGTTGCCGGAGATTGCCACACAGGACGGCAGGGTGAACAGGTATGCCGCAAAGGGATTGATGGCTAAGATATACCTCTATCTTAAAGACTATGAGAACGCCAGATTGAAGGCGAAAGAGGTCATCGATTATGCCAATTCTTCTAAAAGGATTGGACTGAACCCTGATTTTCAGGGGATGTTTACTTCATCGGATATTGCAAATAAGAACAATAAGGAGATGCTGTTCTCTTTAAGGTGGTTATCTGATATGGGCTGGAATGGCGGCAACCGTTATATGCTTTATGTTGGCCCGCAGCCGCTGTTGAAGCCAAAGCCTACAAACGGGAACGGTTATTCGGCAGTAGTGCCGTCGTTTGATATGCTTGATCCGGCGACAGGTTACGCCACAGGAGATCAGCGAAGGAACTGGTCGGTAATGCAGCATGGCTTTCATAAAGACGACTGGGTTAATGAAAATTTCCCTAATGGTTTCACCTACGATACGACGGGTATCACCAGTGATTTCAAAATCCAGACGGGTACACGTTCTAATATCCAAAAATATGTGGTAGGGCCTAAGAGGGCATCTGAAGCAGTGACATCGGACAGCCATACGAGCATCTGTACTTATATTCTGCGTTATGCGGATGTATTGCTGATCTATGCGGAGGCGGTAATGGCTGGTGGTGGCGCGACTGCTGACCAAACTGCATTGGACGCATTCAATGCCGTGCACCAGCGTGCTGGTCTGGTGCCTGTTACCAGTATTACACTGGACGCTGTTCTTCACGAACGCAAGGTAGAGTTTGCCTTTGAAGGGGATTACTGGTTTGACATCCAGAGACAGG
>DATFQH010000135.1:0-13809 GCA_035264385.1 Pedobacter sp. | reverse complement strand
TGATCAGTTATGATGTGACCGCCGTGAAGCTGGTGTATAAAGCAACCTACAAGGGACAGGCTATTGACGCATCTGGTCTGGTCATAATCCCGCGGAATACGCCTGCGCCGCCGTCGGTGATCAGTGCGCAGCACGGGACTTTGTTCCTTTCTGCTGCTGCTCCGTCTAATTTTCCTGCTCCTGTGTCTTTTTCAGGACTGGAGTTGCTGGGTGCAACGGGTTATATTACCGTGATACCTGATTATATTGGTTTTGGCGTTTCTAAAAACCTGGTGCAGCCTTATTACGACAAGCTGCATTCGGCGGCTGCTGTAACGGATATGCTAAAGGCGGTCACTTATTATCTGAAGAAAGAAAAGATCGCTTACAGCGAAAGGTTGTTTTTGCTGGGGTATTCTGAAGGGGCATATGTGAGCCTCGCTGCGCAAGAGGCTATAGAAGCCAGCCCGATATCGGGGCTGTCGCTGAAGGCTGTGGCAGCCGGTGCCGGTGGCTATCATGTGGGATCAGTGATGAGTCATATCTTCCAATCGGAAACGTATCAGGATCCTTCTTACCTCGCAAAGCTCCTGAATGCTTATAACGTGACTTCCGGCTTGAACAGGCCGCTTACCGATTTTTTTAAGGAGCCCTACGCCGGCCGGATCGGTTCTTTGCTGGACGGAAGTAATGACGGATCAACGGTTAACGCGCAGTTGAGTACGAATGTGGCGTCTTTACTGGATGCGGGCTTTGTGGCTTCGCTGCATACTGTATCGGGTGAGATTGCATTTAAGCTGGCGCTTGACAAGAATTCAGTGGTCAACTGGAAACCGGTAACTGCTTTGCGCCTGTATCACGGCACAGCGGATGCGACCGTGGCTTATGAAACATCTGAAGCCGCTTTAACTGATTTCAAAGCAAACGGAGCCACACAGGTGACACTTACGCCGATCCCGGGGGGTACACATGTGAGCAGCATCATACCAGTGATGCTCAATGCTTTGACCTGGTTCCAGTCCTTAGATAAATAGCGATGGTTTCTTACCTCTCAGCCGATTATGTGTTCCCTATCACCGGACCACCGATAAGGAACGGAGTGATCGGTGTTGGTGAAGACGGAATGATCACGGCAGTGCTGGGACCGGAGGAAGCGGCGGCACAGGGGATTGATGAGGTGCAGGCTTATGCCGGACTGCTGGTGCCGGGTTTTGTAAATACCCACTGCCACCTTGAACTTTCGCACATGAAAGGCTTAATAGCACGGCATACGGGGCTCGCCGGTTTTGTACAGGAGGTAATGAAGATGAGGGGGGCGGATGATTATGCGATTGAGGTGGCGATGCTGGAGGCAGACAAGGAGATGTTTGAGAATGGCATTGTTGCGGTTGGTGATATTGCCAATCAGGCGATTTCTAAGGGCATAAAGCGGGGCAGCCCCATCTGGTACCATACTTTTCTGGAGGTGATGGGTTTCAATCCGCTGACAGCGAAAGCTTCCATTGGGCGGGCGATTGAGTTTAAGGACAGGTTTGAGGAGCTGCAGGTAAGTATTGTTCCGCATGCTCCGTATTCTGTTTCTGCAGCGCTGTTTGAAGAGCTTGGATTGCTGACTGGCCGGGATGTCGGGCCCCAGAGTATGCACAACCAGGAAACCGCCGATGAGAATACATTTTTTGAGTATAAAACAGGTGGCTTTTTGAAACTTTATGAGTTTCTGGGACTGGACATTGGCTTTTATCAACCCAGTGGACTGACTTCATTGCAAACGGTGCTGCCCCATTTGTCTCCCGATCGGAAGACTTTACTGGTGCACAATACTTTTACCTCTGCGGAGGATGTTGCTTTTGCTGAGGCCGCACATAAGTCATTGTTCTGGTGCCTGTGCCCCAAGGCCAATCTGTATATCGAAAACAGGTTGCCGGACGTGGATATGCTGCGATTGGCGGGGCTGAGGATCACTTTAGGAACGGATAGTTTGGCCAGTAATACAGGATTAAGCATCTTTGCCGAGATGCAGACGCTGCAGGACAATTTTGAGATCCCGATAACAGAACTTCTGGAATGGGCTACGCTGAATGGTGCTGAATTTCTAGGTATTGCTGACAGGTTTGGCAGTTTGGAAAGTGGTAAGACCCCGGGCGTAAATTTGCTGGATTACAGCGAAGTTAATGGTGTGCTGAAGCTGGGTAAGGGCATGCGAAAGCTGTTTTGAATATAATCAATGAAAAATAGGCTAACAGATTTGTTTGGAATAAAATATCCGGTTATACAGGCGGGGATGGTCTGGTGTAGCGGCTGGAGACTTGCTTCGGCTGTTTCCAATGCCGGCGGGCTTGGTGTTATCGGCGCCGGTTCCATGTACCCGGAGGTATTGCGGGAACACATCCGGCAATGCAGACAGGCAACTGACCTGCCTTTTGCCGTAAATGTGCCGCTGTTGTACCCTGATGTGCAGCAGATCATGGAGATTATTGTTCAGGAAGGGGTGAAGATTGTTTTTACTTCTGCCGGAAACCCTGCTACCTGGACGGATTATCTGAAGAGTAATGGCATTATAGTGGTGCATGTGATAGCGAATACGAAATTTGCGCTGAAGGCCGAAGCTTGTGGCGCTGATGCGATAGTGGCTGAAGGATTTGAGGCCGGAGGCCATAACGGCAGGGAGGAAACAACGACCATGTGCCTGATCCCGATGATCTGCAGTGCGGTGAAAATTCCGGTGATCGCTGCGGGTGGGATTGCAAGTGGGCGGGCCATGCTGGCGGCGATGGTTTTAGGTGCGGATGGGGTACAGGTAGGTTCTGCTTTTGCAGTAGCAGCAGAGTCTTCGGCTCATCTGAATTTTAAGCACAGGATTCTGGCTGCTGCTGAAGGTGACACCAAGCTGAGGATGAAAAAGCTGGTGCCCGTACGTTTATTGAAGAATGAATTTGCGGATGCGGTGGCGCAGGCGGAGGCTCAGGGTGCGAATACGGAAGAGCTGATGCGTTTACTGGGCAGGGCAAGGGCCAAGGCGGGAATGTTTGAAGGGGATGTGTCAGCGGGCGAACTGGAGATCGGACAGGTTTCGGCGATGCTGGAAGAGATCAGGCCTGCGGCAGAGATACTAAAGGAGATCTGGGAAACGTTTCTGGAGGCTAAGACGGGCGTGCAAAAGCTTTAAAATTAACAATTGAATTGAGCAACATGAAAAAAGTACATATAGCGATCAGAATAACGGGAAAGGTGCAGGGGGTTACATTTAGGGAAACGACCAAGTATGTGGCCGACCAGTCCGGAATAAAGGGCTTTATCAGAAATGAGGCCGACGGATCGGTCTATGCAGAGGCAGAAGGGGAGCAGTGGGAGCTGGATGCTTTCCTGGAATGGTGCAATGACGGCCCGGACAGGGCGAAGGTGGAAACTTGTGAGGTAACGGCAGGGGAACTGAAAAATTTTACCGATTTTGTGATCCTTAAAAAGTAAGATGTCGGTATTAAAAAAATTTATGGGGCAAACTGCGATCTATGGTTTAAGTACTGTGTTGTCGCGCATGTTTGGCTTTATACTGACCCCGATCTACACCATTGCTTACGGGCCGGCCATTTATGGGGTCATGACCAAGATGTTTGCTTATGCTTCTCTGAGTAACGCGATTCTGGCATTTGGCATGGAAAGTACCTATTTCAGGTACCTGAATAAGCATGAGGACAAAAAGCGGGAAGTTTACAACAATTCTTTTCTTTGTATCGCCTTTATTTCCGTTTTGTTTCTGGTCACGGGACTGGTCTTTGCCAATACTATAGCTAAATACCTTGCTGATGATGTGTCACAGCTGTCAGATTACAATATTTATGTCCAGTACTTTATCTGGATATTGTTTGTCGATGCGATTTGCGTGATCCCTTTCGCCAAATTGAGGGCGGATGACAGGGCGACAAGGTACAGCATCATCAAGTTTTTAAATATCGGCAGTTTTGTCGGGCTAAATTTGTTGTTTATTAAGGTTATTCCATTGGCGATCAGTCATAACTGGCCGATGTCGGGATGGCTTTCGGGTTGGTACAGGGAAACCTGGGTGGGTTATGTGTTTGTAGCCAACCTGGTAGCGAGTGGCCTGACTTTTTTAATGCTTTTGCCGGAATTCTTAAAGCTGCAGTTGAAATTTGACAGGGAATTGTTTGGCAGGATGTTCTCTTATTCATGGCCTATCCTGGTGGCTAATCTGTCGTTTATTGTAAATGAAAATCTGGATAAGATCGTGCTGAGCAAGTTGCTGCCGGAGCAGGTGGCAGACCATGCGGTAGGGATCTATGGGGCGGTATGCAAGATCGCCATATTTATGAGCATTTTTATAACTGCTTTTAGGCTCGGGGCCGAGCCTTTCTTCTTCAGCCACGCTAAAAATGCTAATGCCAAAAATACGTATGCCATGATCCTGCATTATTTTGTGATCGCCTTGGCAGTGATTTTTGTTGGGCTGATCGCAAATATTGAGCTGTTGAAGTATTTCATCAGCAGGGACAAGGCACATGTGGCGGAATACTGGGTAGGACTGCCTGCCGTGCCGTATTTGTTATTTGGATATGTTTGCCTGGGGATTTACAGCAACCTGGCGATATGGTACAGGCTTTCGGACCAGACGCGTTTTGGCTTATACATTTCGGTGGTTGGCGCGGTGATTACGATCGTATTGAACTTTGTGCTGATACCTCAATATAGTTATATGGGCTCGGCATGGGTTTCTATGCTGGCATATTTCGTCATGATGGTGATCTCTTACCTGCTTGGCCAGAAATATTATCCGATCCCGTATAATCTCAAAAGAATTGTGAGCTATTTGCTGATTTCCGTAATTCTTGTGGTACTTTCTTTCTGGGTGTTTGACAGGAATTTATATATTGGCAATGCGTTGCTACTCGCTTTTATTGCCGGAATTTACTATTTTGAAAAGGATCAGCTGAAGCTTATTTTATTAAGAAAATGAACATAAATATCATCAATAAATCTACCCATCCGCTGCCGCAGTATGAAACTGCGCATGCTGCGGGCATGGACCTGCGTGCTTTCGTGGAATCTGCTATTACAATTAAACCTTTGCAGCGTATTTTAATTCCAACTGGTTTATATATCGAACTGCCGGTCGGTTACGAGGCGCAGATCCGTCCGAGAAGCGGGCTGGCTTATAAGCATGGCATCAGTATTGTGAATGCTCCGGGAACGATAGATGCAGATTACAGGGGCGAACTTAAGGTGCTGCTGGTGAATTTGTCGGACACGGATTTTGTGGTCAACGATGGTGACAGGATTGCGCAGATGGTTGTTGCGCAGCATGAGGCAGTTAACTGGACTGCTGTGGAGGAACTAAGCGATACGAACAGGGGTGCCGGGGGGTATGGTCATACGGGTAAATAGCATCAGCATATGAAAGGAAAGTGGTTTTTAGCATTGGCATTTGCAGGGATTTTTTCTTTCGCAAGCGTGTTTGCGGCCTTTGCGCAGCAACCTGCTGCCGGGGTGGTGGATACCAATGCTATAAAAGCACTTTTTTTCGAAGGGTTAAGAGAAAAGCTCAATGAGAACTATGCGAAGGCGGGTGAAAGCTTCACAAAGATTCTCGTGCTTGATCCTAACCATGCCGCTGCCAATTATGAGGTTGCGGTGATCAACTTCAGACAGAATAAGTTGCTGGAGGCAGAAATCGCCATTAAAAAGGCAACAGTTCTGGATACTGATAATTTGTGGTACTGGAGGATGCTGGCGGAATTGTATAAACGCAAGGGAGATATGGATGCGTTGGTCAGGGTATTTAACCAGATGATCAGATTGGCGCCCGATGATGAATCATTTTATTTTGACCGCTCAAATGCATTCCTGCTGGCGGGTAGAACGGCTGAAGCCCTGAAAGGTTATGATGAAATAGAAAGGAAGTTTGGCGTTTCGGATGCACTGGTTCAGGCAAGGGAGCGGGTTAACGCCGATAAGGAGCAGCGTCCGGATAGAATGGGTGCAGATGTTGCTGAACATTTGCTTAGTCCTGAGCAGCAGTTGCTTGCTGAAGGTGAAAAGCTGTTTAAGCAGGGTGATCTGAACGGGGCGCTGACAAAGTTTGAGGCTATACTAAAAATGACAGATCAGTTCTATATCGCCTGGGAGCATACCATGAGTACTCAGGTAGCGCTTGGATTATATAAGGAAGCAATTAAAACTGGTGAAGATGCGTTAGCATTGTATCCGAGTCAGGCGGCGCTATATTTTCAGATGGCGGTAGCGCTGTTGAATGAGGGGAATGCGGATGAGGCGCTGGTGAATATAAGGACAGCCATACAACTGGATGAAGGAAGCCCTGTGCTGACGGAATGTTACGGGGATGTTCTTTTTTTGAAGGGAGACAAGAGCGGCGCTGTTGTGCAATGGAAAAAGGCCAGGGCGGCGGGGAACAATTCAGGTAAACTTAAGAAGAAGATTGATGAGCAGAAATACATTAAATAGTGTGCTGCTGCTGACCGTGACCGCTGTGTTCATGGCCTGCGGAACGAAGAAAGCGATTGTGGCAATACCTAAAAAGGGTGTTGAGTCGGTGCCTGCAGATACTAAAAAAGTGGTGCAGATGAAGCTGCTGAAAGACAAGGATTTGCCATTTAATACTTTGTCGCTGAGGGCAAAGGCAGAGCTGGATATTAATGGCAACAGCAATAATGTTACGATGTATATCAGGATACAGAAGAATGAAAAGATCTGGGTGAACATTACGGCTTTTGCCGGAATAGAGGTAGCAAGGGCGCTGATCACGCCAGACAGTATCAAAGTGAAGAATACCATGCAGGGTGTTTACCTGAAAAAGCCGTTTAGCTATGCATACAGGTATACGAATAAACAGGTTGATTTTAAGTTGCTGCAGTCTGTTTTTGCGGGCAATACCATTAGCGCTTTTATGAATGATGCAGCGGAACTGGATCAGGAAAATGGGGTCTGGGTGCTGAATGGTCAGCAGGAAGATCTTGCTTACCGCATCTTGTTCAATACGCTGCTGAAGGTAAGTGAGGATAATCTGAATGACGTAAGAACGGGGCAGGCTCTAAAGGTAGAATATGGACAATATCAAAAGGTGAATGATTCTCTTTTTCCTTCGACTTTGAAAATCAACTCTATAGCGGGTAAACAAAAGATAAATATCAACCTTGAGTTTTCGAAAATTGAAAGCAATGTTCCACTTGAATTTCCGTTTACTGTACCAAAGAAGTATGAAGTAATAAACTGATTTTTTTTATACTTTTGACGCAATGAAGTTATACAAAATACTTTTATTCCTATTTTTTGTGCTTTCGGCCTCTGTTGCGGTAGCACAAAGCAGTGCTGAACTGAAAAGGAAAAAGGAAGCTATCCAGCGTGAGATCGATCTGCTGCAGAAGAATGCGAATAAGGCTGCCAGCAATAAGAAGCTTACACAGAGCCAGATCAATTCCCTGAACGCAAAGATCAGACTGATGCAGAATAAGATCTCGGTGATCAATTCTGAGATCAAGAATCTGGACAATCAGATCCACGAGAACACCAATACCGTATATAACCTGAAAGGACAGCTTGGGCAGTTGAAGAAGGAGTATGCCAGTATGATCAGGTTTGCGCAGCGCAACAGAAATGCGTATGATAAGATGATGTTCATCTTTGCGGCACAGGATTTTAACCAGGCGTACAAAAGGATTAAATATTTACAGCAGTTTGGCCAGTACCGCAAGAAACAGGCGGATTACATACAGGGCAAGCAAAAAGATCTGAATTATAAGATCGTGATCCTGGATAAGAACCTGAAAGAAAAAAGCAGTTTGCTGCAGGAGCAGGAGAGTGAAAAAAATAAGCTGGGCAAGAACAAATCTGAGCAGGCCCAGGTGCTGAACACTTACAGTAAGCAGGAGAAAGAACTGAAGAAGGATATTGCAGCCAGGGTAAGAACACGTGCGCAGCTGGATAGAAATATCAGGGCGGCAATTACCAGGGAGATTGAAATTGCCAGAAGAAAAGCGGAAGAGGAAGCAAGGGCGGCGGAACGGGCTGCCGCAGCGAAGGCAAAGGCTGAGAACAGGGCCGCTCCGGAGCCGGTAGCTGCAAAGCCTAAGACCAGCGGAGGTTATTTGACCGCCACGCCGGAGTCTGCAAGGCTTTCTTCGCAGTTTGAAGGCAATAGGGGAACCTTACCATGGCCGGTTGCCACCGGATCTATTGTTGAGCGTTTTGGCGGTCATATGGAAGGACAGGCCAGCTATACCAACGAGGGGGTTAATATCGAAACTGCAGAAGGCGCAACCGTAAGGGCCGTGTTTAACGGGCAGGTGAGTGCGACCGGATCACAGCTTGGCAGGTATTATGTACTGATCAAGCATGGAGAATATTTTACAGTTTATTCAAATCTGAAATCTGTAAGCGTATCCAGAGGTGATAATGTGACAACTAAGCAGAGCATTGGTGTGGTGGGTAATGACGAGGGTACTCCGCAGTTACAGTTTCAAATCAGAAGAGGGCCTACTCCGCAAAACCCTGAGGCCTGGATAGCAAAGTAATTGGGTATTAATCATTATATTTGTATATAACTAATCAAAATAGGTAAGAACGATGTATAGAGGGACAATAATAGAATTCCTGAACATGGGTGGCGGGGAGATCATGCTGATACTCGCGGTGGTACTTTTGTTATTTGGAGGTAAAAAATTACCTGAACTGGCAAGAGGACTTGGAAAGGGTATCAGGGAATTCAAAGATGCTTCTGATGGTGTGAAAAGAGAAATCCAGAGAAATATAAATTCCGTAGGTATTGAGGAAGAAGTTAATTCCATCATCAGTGATGTGAAGGACGACCGCCATCATCCATCTGAGTCTTATATGGAAGAGCAGCAGCATCCTTCTGAAGAGAAATCTGCTGGTATTAACCTGAACAAAGAAGAAGCGGTGGCACAGGATGCGCCCGCTGAACACGCAAAAATAGAAACTGACAAAACTAATCTTTAACTAAAGTATCATGTTAAACACAACCATATTGGCCGCATTAGGTGGCATGGAAATCGCCGTTATCCTGGTAATTGTATTATTACTGTTTGGAGGTAGAAAAATCCCTGAATTAATGCGCGGTCTGGGCAAGGGAATTAAAGAGTTTAAAGACGGTAAAGATGGTGTTGACGGATCTGATCCGGCAGACCAGAAAAGCTCGAATACCAACAAGCCTTTGTAGGGTATCTGAGTCCAGTTTTTTAATCTTAATGTATTCTTAGAATTTGAAGAAGTATAGCTCCTTAGCAGAGATTCAATCGCTTATTGGCTTGAAAAAGCTTAGCTTGCCAGAGTTGTTGGATTATTATTTTAAGCAGATAGAGCAGCATCAACACCTCAATGCATTCAATGAGGTGTTTTTTTATTCTGCGGCAAACCAGGCAAAACTGGTGCAGCAAAAAATAGATAATGGTACTGCCGGCAAGCTTGCGGGAATGGTGATTGGTATCAAAGACAACATCTCTTATAAAGACCACCAGGTTTCAGCTTCCTCTAAGATGCTGGAGGGTTTTGTGTCTCCTTACTCAGCTACTGTTACCGAAAGACTGATCGCTGAGGATGCGGTGATTATCGGCAGACTGAACTGTGATGAATTTGCGATGGGTGGCTCTAATGAAACTTCTTACTACGGTCCTGTAAAGAATGCCGCGGATACGGAGCGGGTAGCGGGAGGTTCTTCGGGTGGTTCGGCAGTTGCTGTACAGGCGGATCTTTGCCTGTCTGCGCTTGGTACGGATACCGGCGGTTCTGTAAGGCAGCCTGCCGCTTTTTGCGGGAGCATTGGTCTTAAGCCAACTTATGGACGGATTTCCAGATATGGGGTGATTGCTTACGCTTCTTCATTCGATCAGGTGGGTACGATAACTTCGTCAGTAAGTGACGCAGCTTTGTTGCTTGAGGTACTCGCCGGAGCGGATGATTATGACAGTACCGTTTCTAAGCTTCCTGTTCCTGATTATACTGCTGTATTGAATAAGGGCGGAAAAAAGAAAATCGCTGTGTTAAAGGAGACTTTGGAAAGTGATGCGCTTGACCCGGCCGTTAAACAGGCTATTCTCGACGCGATTGAGCGGTTTAAGGTGCTTGGACATACGGTTAGTTATGTTTCTTTTGATCTGTTGGATTATCTGGTTCCTGCATATTATGTGTTGACCACTGCTGAAGCGTCTTCTAATTTATCCCGCTATGATGGTGTGCATTACGGGCACCGGAATACAGACGCAGCAAATCTGAACGAACTATATAAGCTTTCGCGGGCTGAAGGGTTCGGTGAGGAGGTGAAGAAAAGAATTCTGCTCGGAACTTTCGTTTTAAGTGCCGGATATTATGATGCTTATTACCAGAAAGCCCAGCAGGTGAGAAGGCTGATCAGGGAGAAGATGGAGGAAATGCTGGATAGTTTTGATGTGATCGTTACACCGGTGGCGCCCACGCCTGCGTTTAAGATCGGTGAAAACACGGACGATCCCCTGGTGATGTACATGGCGGATATTTTCACAGTTCTGGCTTCACTGACCGGAATTCCTGCAGTCGCAGTTCCTTTGGGCAATAATAATGAAGGTTTGCCGTTAAGTATTCAATTAATGACCAGACACTTCCATGAAGAGGTGTTGTTGTCACTGGCTCATGAGTTTATGGATGAGCACGTGAGCTAAACCAAATTAAACCAAAAGCGCTCTGCTTGCCTATGAATAAAAAAGTACTATTTGTATCCTGGTGTATTTTGGCCCTGAGCAGCATTGCTGCTGTTGCCCGGCAACAAATATTTCCCCTGACCGATACCATCGCTGTGCCTGAAGTGGTGGAAGTGCCGAAATTCAGCAGCTACAATTTCATTTACAAGAACAGACTGGACTCTATTCAGAAGACTGTACCGCTGACTTATAATCAGTACGTGCAGGATTATATCGATATCTATACCGGGCGTAAGGAAATGATGGGTAAAATGCTCGGACTTTCTGATTATTACTTTCCAATCTTTGCGCAAGCGCTCAAAAGCTATAATATTCCCGATGAAATTAAATACCTGCCGATCATCGAATCTTCCATGAATCCGCATGCGGTGTCCAGAGTCGGTGCTACAGGTCTCTGGCAGTTTATGTTTGGTACGGCAAGAGGTTACGGACTGAACATGGATAATTTTGTGGATGAACGTAAGGATCCTATACAGGCGAGTTACGCTGCCGCAGCTTATTTCAGAGATGCCTATGAGGAGCTTGGAGATTGGTTGCTGGCTATTGCGGCTTACAACTGTGGCATGGGTAATGTTAAGCGTGCCATGGAAAAATCCAACTCTGCGGATTTTTGGGAACTGAGGAGGTATTTGCCTAAGGAAACCAGAAACTATGTGCCTGCGTTCATTGCCGCGCTCTATGTAATGAATTGCTCTGATCAGCATGAGATCAAACGCGTGTCTGTTCCGTTTTCTAAAAATACCGATACTATTCAGGTGAACCGTTTTGTTTCCATTCCTGTGTTGGCGGAAGCGCTGAACATGGATGTAGAGGCGCTTTGTAACCTTAATCCATCGTATAAGAAAAAGATTGTGAACGGAACCGAACTTTCACCCAAGCGGCTGATCGTTCCCAAGATCAGCCTGGAAGATTTTACCCGCATTTATGAGGTATTGAATGCTGATGAGCAGCCTGAGCAAATGAGGGTTGTGCTGGCCTCCAACGACGACAGAAGGGTGACCAAAAAGGTCAGAACGAAAGCCAGGCCTGCGTTCTTTTATCACAAGGTCTCCAGGGGACAGAACCTGGGGCTTATAGCCAATAAGTATCATGTTGAGGTGCAGGATCTGAAGGTTTGGAATAAGCTTAAAGGATCTGCAATTGTGCCCGGTCAAAAATTGAAAGTCTACAGTCCGTCTGCTGAGAAGGGTTCAGAAAGCGCACATAAAAGCTAGTCTGCTAATTAAAAGAATTGTAACTTTGTCGCTAGACATTTGATCATTTTTATGAGTAAGATTAACAGGAAGCAGGATGCTTTAGATTACCATTCGCAGGGCAGGCCGGGAAAGATACAGGTAATTCCAACTAAACCCACAAACTCTCAAAGGGACCTTGCTTTAGCCTATTCTCCTGGTGTAGCGGAACCTTGCCTGAAGATAGCCGAAAATAAAGAAGACGTTTATAAATATACTGCCAAAGGCAATCTAGTGGCTGTGATCAGCAACGGGACAGCGGTTTTGGGTCTGGGTGATATCGGGCCGGAAGCCGGAAAGCCGGTGATGGAAGGTAAGGGATTGCTGTTTAAGATCTTTGCGGATATTGATGTTTTTGACCTGGAACTGGACACTAAAAATGTCGATGATTTCGTAAAGATCGTGAAGGCGCTTGAACCTACATTTGGCGGCATAAATCTGGAAGATATAAAAGCTCCTGAATGCTTCGAGATCGAAAGGAGATTGAAGGAGGAGATGAAAATCCCGGTCATGCATGACGACCAGCATGGTACGGCGATTATCTCTGCTGCAGCATTGCTTAATGCCTGTGAGTTGCAGAAAAAGAAAATGGATAAGATCCGGATCGTGGTAAACGGAGCTGGGGCAGCGGCAATTTCGTGTACCCGGCTGTATGTTTCACTGGGTGCCAGAAAAGAAAATATTGTCATGTGCGACCGTTCAGGAGTGATCAGGAATACCCGTGAGCATCTGGATGAAATTAAAGCTGAATTTGCGACTTCCAGAAAGCTGGATACCCTCGAGGAGGCGATGAAGGATTCGGATGTGTTTATCGGCTTGTCTTCTGCCAATTGCGTAAGCGCTGACATGTTGAAGTCTATGGCTAAGAACCCGATTGTTTTTGCGATGTCTAATCCTGATCCTGAGATCGCTTATGAACTTGCTCTGAGTTCCCGTAAGGATCTGATCATGGCTACAGGCCGTTCTGATTATCCAAACCAGGTGAATAATGTACTGGGATTTCCTTATATTTTCAGGGGTGCGCTTGATGTCCGGGCTACCGGCATAAATGAAGAAATGAAAGTAGCCGCTGTAAAGGCGATTGCTGATCTTGCTAAAAAGTCGGTTCCGGAAGCGGTGAATATGGCTTATAATCAGAATAACATAAAGTTTGGCAAGGACTATATCATTCCCAAGCCCATGGATATGCGCCTGCTGACCAATGTGTCTATTGCGGTGGCCAGGGCAGCGATCGATTCTGGTGTGGCGCGTAAGGTGATTACGGACTGGGATGCTTATGAGGAAGAACTGAAGCGCAGACTTGGAGGTGATGATGCCATTATGAGGGCAATTACCAATAAAGCTAAATCTGACCCTAAGCGGGTAGTGTTTGCAGAAGCGGATAATTATAAGATCCTGAAAGCGGCGCAGATAGTGAAAGATGAGAATATTGCCATCCCGATCCTCCTGGGTAACAGACAGGTGATCGAAAAAATTATTGAAGAGAATGCGCTGGATCTGGAAGGTGTAGAGATCATCGATCATTTTGCTGAAAGCGCAAGGCTTGAAAAATATGCTGCAGCGCTATACAGCAAAAGACAACGAAGGGGTGTTACCCTATTTGAGGCAACTAAATTGCTGCGTGACAGGAATTACTTTGGTGCTTTCATGGTAGAGTTTGGTGAGGCCGACGCCATGATCTCGGGACTGACCAAGAATTATGCGACTACGATAAAGCCTGCATTGCAGGTGATCGGTACTGAAGCCGGAGTGAACCGTGTGGCAGGTATGTATATGATGATGACCAAAAAGGGGCCTGTATTCTTTGGGGATACCACTGTGAACGTTGACCCCACGGTTGACGAGCTTGTGGACCTGACCTTGCTTTTGGAGCGTGCGGT
>DATFQH010000134.1:0-5662 GCA_035264385.1 Pedobacter sp. | reverse complement strand
TGTTTTTCTGCAAAATAGGCACCAGCTTACTTTGGACTTCCTGCTCAGTTTTCTCCCAGTTAATTTTGGCTTCCTTATAAGTATTGTCTGTGTGGATATAGTTGCGGGCATCCGCCCATTTAACATAACAACCCATCTCATTCAGATAAGCTGACGTTATTTTTGTTGATATTATTTCTCCGATAGAAACGATCTGATCATAGATGTAGTCGGGAGCATCATCCGGAGCATCCTCCAAAAGCCAGTCTATCTCAACAAAAGAATTAGCTATGTCGTCAAATACCTGATTGCTGTGATCCTTAAACAGATCGTTCATGATTTCGAAGTGAAATTGCTTAATCTCTTCGAAAATTTGCTGCACGGTATCTTCTCCGTAAATGTAAGCCCTTGTCAGATCTTCCAGTTTGTTGGTGATCTTTCCCATCGCAGAAATCACAACCAGCAGTTCAGGACCCTGGTGATTTAAAATAATTGCGGCAACATTTCGAACGCCATTGGCATCTTTTACAGATGCACCTCCAAATTTATATACCCGCATTATTTGTAAGAGCTTAGTAGAGAATTAGGTTTGACCATTCCTTTCAAATCCTTAAAAGGAATGATCAGTTCGGTCGTGCCGTAAACATAGGCCTTTATCTCATAAGGATTGTAAAGAAATTTAAGACCCTTATCTGTAATTGTAAAGTTGTTGTTTAACTTGAAAATATCATTATCAAAAAAATAACCATCCTTGAGACTGGCCGTAGGACTCAATTTTTCATTCTTCCTGAAGATCTGCTCTGCAATACTATTTAGCCTGGGTTCTGTACCCGGAATCAATAGCGAATCCAGCAAAATTTCCTGATGATTTTCGGTATTGTAATTCAGATAAGTAAATACACTGTTAGGATGTGCGCCACCGGAATAGTTTATATAGGTACTTAAAAAAGATATATAACCTGGTTTCTGTGTTTCTATTCTGTTTCTGATCTCCAGAAACCAATTCTGCGGGCGTTCTGATTCTGTTTTCTGAAAATCCTCAAAACCCTTAATAAAATCAGCTGCGTAATCCTGATAAGACTTGTAATTTTTACCGGAATCTGCACTTCGAAGTACTTTGTTTAATACAAAATCATTTATTCCTTTATCAGAAAAAACAGGGAAAGATATTACAGCCTTTGAAGTGTCCCTTATCTCTTTTTCTTTAGAAGCCGGCAGCTTACTGATCACTTTAACAGAGTCATAGCTAAAGGTTAATGTATCTGATTGCGTTGTAACATCAGTTGTTTTTGTTTCTTTTTCACCCTGACAAGCCATGAAGCTAATCAATAGTATGAATATTCCAGGTTTCTTCATGTTAATCTGCGATTTGTTCTTTCGAGAAAGAAGCATTTAACCAGCCAGCCTCAATTCCGGCGGCATATTTATTATAGAAATTTATCGCAGGTTCATTCCAGTCCAGTACCTGCCAGGTCATGCCATTATAATTGTTTTCTCTGGCTTCCTGTATGACCCGCTCAAATAATAGTTTACCTGCACCTTTGCCTCTATAAGCTTCTGTTACAATGAAATCCTCCAGGTAAAGCCGACGACCTTTCCAGGTAGAATATCTGGTATAAAAAAGAGCAAAACCTATAATTAAACCATTGTCTTCAGCTACAAAAGCCTTCCATACCGCGTTTTTCCCAAAGCCCGCATCTTCAAACTCCCTGGCAGTAACAGTAACTTCCTGGTGAGCTTTTTCATATACCGCTAATTCATGGACTAGTCCCATGATATTAGGGCAATCGGCCTTTTCAGCTATTCTTATTGTAATATTCATCTATGCTTTATGATGCCTTATTATTCTTTTACCAAAAATACTACTTCCAATCCTTACCATTGTACTGCCTGCTTCAATGGCAAGTTTGTAATCACCAGACATACCCATTGACAGTTCTTTAAAGGATTCTTCCTTTCTGAAAAAACTAACTTTAATACCATCAAAAAACACTTTCAGCTCAGTAAACTCATCTACAGTTTGTTTGTCTGTGGCATTGTTACTGGCAATTCCCATTAGTCCGGTGATGCGAATATTTTTTAGTACGGTAAATTCGTCAGATCTCAGCAGTTCTATCGCTTCGTCAAATCCTAAGCCAAATTTGGTTTCTTCATCTGCAATATAGATCTGCAGCAGGCATTCTATAATACGATCATGTTTGGCAGCTTGTTTATTGATTTCTATCAGCAACTTTAAACTATCTACAGACTCGATCATGCTGATAAAGGGAGCGATGTACTTCACCTTATTTGTTTGTAAATGACCAATAAGGTGCCATTGGATATCTTGTGGAAGTTGTGCCTGTTTGTCAACCAATTCCTGTACCAGATTTTCACCAAAAACACGGTGTCCTGCATTGTATGCTTCCTGGACAGCATCTGCATGTTGAAATTTAGACACAGCGACCAGTTGAACCCCATCTGTTTCAATTTCGCTTTTATATTTTAATAAGTTATCTGCTATACTCATTTATCAGTATTTTTGGTAAAATTAACAACCTTGGCGAACTTTGGCTAAGAAATAATGATGTTTTGACTTTTATGAAATACTTTACATATTTAGTTATTTCCTTTTTGCTTATTATCGGATGCAAACCTGGAATTCCTGGTGATGTTTTGCGGCCGGATAAAATGGCACTCTTACTACATGATATCCATGTTTTTGACGGATATATCACGAACGTCACTAATATCGATACAGCAAAAAAGGTAGCCGCCGGCTATTATAATGCCATCTATAAAAAATATGATACAGACTCTGCAACGTATGTCAGAAGTCTAAAATACTATACCGTTCATCCAAAGGAGATGACACAGATTTACACGAAGGTAACAGACCAGTTGAAAAAGGAGAAAAACTCACTTGTAAAAGCCGATTCACTGAAAAATGCGAAATTGGTAAAAGCAAGTAAATTAAAGCTAAAGACCGACTCAGTAAAGAAATCGGATTCTTTAAAAATAGACTTAGAACGAAAAAAATTCAAAAGACAGATGGATTCACTTAAGGAATCGGGTCGGTTTCCAATGTTGAAGAGCAAGGCAAAAAAAGCAGCGTATTTAAAAAAGAGAACGGACTCATTGAATAAAATAAATCAAAGAAAAAAAATTAAAAAAGCAAATCTATAATAAGCATGTTATATCCGGAGAATTGTTTGGAGCGGTTGGGGTTTAATGAGATAAAACAACTTATTCATAAACACTGCCTCAGTACAATGGGGCAGCAGATGGTCAGTAAGATGCAGGTCATGACCAAGTTTGATCAGATAAATAAATTTCTAAGGCAAACACACGAATTTAAAAGCATACTCCAAAATCAGGAACCCCTGCAGATCAGCACGTTTTTTGACATCAAAAATCTGGCAGATAAGATAAAGGTTGAAGGCACCTATCTGGTCGAAGAAGAATTACACCAGATGTACGCTTCGCTGCAGACGGTTTTCTCTGTGCTAAGATTCTTTGACGAACGGAAGGAAATCTATCCCAATCTTGAGGCATTGTTTGAACACCTCCCAGTAGAGAAGAACATTTTGAAAAGAATTGAGTCTGTACTGGATATCAAAGGAAAAATTAAACTTAATGCTTCATCTTTATTACAGCAAATCATTGCCGATATCTCCAACGGTGAACAGGACGTTCGCAAGCGGATGGACGCGATCTATAAACAGGCTGTGGCTAGCAATTGGGTGGCCGACGGGAGTCTGACAATACGCGATGGCAGAATGTGTATTCCTGTGCTTGCAGAAAATAAACGTAAACTCAGAGGTTTTATTCATGATGAATCTGCCAGCGGCCAAACGGTATACATAGAGCCGGAAGAAGTCTTTGCATTAAACAATAAGCTGAGAGATCTGGAATTTGACAAGAGACGGGAAGTCATTAAAATTCTAATCGCACTGACGAATGATTTAAGGCCTTATACACCACTTTTACTCTCCTATCACGGTTTTCTTACCAAGCTTGATTTTGTAAGAGCTAAAGCCCTTTTTGCCATTGATGTAGAAGCAGATATGCCTGTACTGATCAGCGATGCAAAAACAAAACTCATAAATGCCAAACATCCGTTGCTATACCTCTCATTTAAAGAGGATAGTAAGACGGTTGTGCCTCTGAATGTGCATCTGAACGAAAATTTAAGAATATTACTGGTCTCTGGCCCCAATGCAGGTGGTAAATCTGTCTGTATGAAAACCATAGGCCTGCTACAGATCATGGTACAGTCCGGCCTGCTGATTCCTGTTCACGAATCAAGTGAGGTAGGAATCTTTGACCAGATCTTTGCCGATATCGGTGATGATCAATCTATAGAAAGTGATCTGAGTACTTACAGTGCACACCTCACAAAAATGCGGTATTTTGTGGCTCGTGCAACACCTAAATCTTTAGTGCTGATAGATGAATTCGGTACAGGAACTGATCCTCAGTTTGGCGGGCCAATGGCCGAGGCGGTATTGGAAGTCCTGAACAATAAGAAGACCCGTGGAGTTATCACAACTCATTATTCCAATTTAAAGCTTTTCGCAGGCAATACAGAGGGGCTTGAAAATGCATCCATGTTATTCGATAATGACAGGATGAAACCCATGTATGTTTTGGAGATCGGCAAGCCGGGCAGCTCTTATGCCTTTGAAATTGCACAGAACATAGGACTGCAGAAAGAGGTATTGGAACTTGCCAGAATGAAGACCGGCACCAACCAAAACAGGATAGACAGTTTGCTTGTAGATCTGGAGAGAGAGAAAAAGCAAATCTATGATACCAGGGTCAATTTGGCCAATCAACAGAACAAAGTGAAAAACCTGGTGGCTGAAAATGAGAAGTTAAAACTTTTTCTGGATGAGAATAAAAAGGTGCTTATAAAGGAAGCAAAACTGGAAGCACAGGCCATCATAAAAAACGCCAATAAACTGGTAGAAAATACAATTGCAGATATAAAAGAAAGTAAAGCTGATAAGACGGTTACCAGGGAACTGCGACAAAACCTTCAAAAGCACCTGATCCAAAACCAGGTAAAAGAAGAACCGATAAAACAGGAAGCCCCGAAGCCCTTAAATACACCTGTTGAAGTTGGCGATTGGGTGCAGCTTAATAACAGTGAAACTACAGGCCAGGTGCTGGAGATCAATCGCGACAACCTTGTGATAGCCCTTGGTGATCTTCGCTCGGTGGTAAAGAAAAACCGTGTTCAGAAAATTAGTAATAAACAGGCTAAGAAGGCAGCACAGAGCAATTCTTACACCGGCAGTATTTCAGAAGCGATTTCCAGTTTTTCAGCAGAACTGGATCTTAGGGGGCGAAGAGGAGATGATGCTTTGCATGAATTGGAAAAGTACCTGGATAAATCACTTATGCTGGGCTTCCCGTTTATTAAAATCATCCATGGCAAAGGCGATGGCATATTGAGAAAACTGATCAGGGAATACTTAAAGAAATATAGCCAGGTAAACCGTGTGGAAGACGAACATGCAGATCGTGGTGGTGATGGTATCAGTTATGTTTATTT
The DNA here is from genome assembly GCA_035264385.1 of Pedobacter sp. Taxonomy (GTDB): domain Bacteria; phylum Bacteroidota; class Bacteroidia; order Sphingobacteriales; family Sphingobacteriaceae; genus Pedobacter. Next base: position 144 of record DATFQH010000134.1, on the reverse strand, counting down.
TAACTAAGTAAACTTATTTATTTTCAGTATGTTATAAGATAAATTTGTCTTATGAAAAACTTTATAATATTACTGATTGCATTAGTAATTCCTTTCACATCTTGTAAAAAGAATAATAAAAAAGTTCCGGAAGAGCAATTGCCT
>DATFQH010000133.1:0-2596 GCA_035264385.1 Pedobacter sp. | reverse complement strand
ATCCGTTGAACACATTGCCATAAAGAAGGTTCATCTTTGACCGATAATAGCCGCCGCCAAATGACGCGAATACCATATCGATCGGATGTGCGTATTTGATACTCATGTTATAAGACCGGGAACTGCTTTCCGGCAATTGGCCCTCGTTGTGAACAAGGTAGCGATAAGAACGCATGATGTATCCTGTGTATCCATTCTCGGCACCATCGATATTCTGCGAGTATGCGGCAGAGCCATATAACGTCCAAAGGAGATTGAGCTTATAATCTATGGATAAGGACGGATTGAAAAACAAACGGTTCATGTTTTTGCTGACTCCTAGAATATCATCATTGCTATGCTGTGTGATGTTATTCAGAGGTAGTTTTAGATTCACTATTAGTTTTTTATCCTTATAGGTGTATTCAGGCGACAGCGAAAGATCGTATCTGTTCCATTTAAGACTGTTTGATAAGGTATCTGCGGTATTACCTAACCTGCCGGACTCCAGCTCTCCGCTCAGTGCAGAATTTAAGTTAAGCAGGCTCATACCCGCACCGGCCGAATAATTTTGCCTGAACCGGCCATGGTTCAGACCAAAACCAACATTGTTGTAAGAAACGAATGTCTGCTGTTTAAGCGATTGCTGCATTCCTGTGATCGTTCCATGGTCGCTGAAGAGCGCAGGGTAAAGCAGGGGTTGTATATTCAGGTTATCATTGATGCGGCCATAGCCATTATAAGAACTAATCTTTAAGGTCAGTTTTTTATAATTTTTGATCATACTGAAATCATTGATGAGCCTGATGTACGGTGCACTTCTGTTTTGTGTGATGAACTGTGAGTTTTCCACACTACCGTACTCATCCCGCTGCAGGTCTCCGCTGAACTTTAAAGCATTATCGAAATAAAATTGTGGGGTATTGGCATTCAGCTTTACCGCTGCATCCAGGTAATGGAAGCGCTCTGTTGCTTTCATCCGTTCTTCAATAACCAGGGTACTGTCGCCAGGCAGGTAATTTTCGGCACGCGAATAACTGTCTTTCTGCTGATGGTCACTGGCATAACTGACATTGGCCGTTAACTTATAGTCTTTTCCGTAGGCCCTGAGACCGTTTAGCGAAACTGCATTGTCCCGGTTCAACAGGTAGCGTTTCCTGCCGACACCAGGGCCGGAGGGCGATTGAATACCTAAGCACACGGGGAAACCGAAATTCCAGCCCCCGACATAAAAATTATTCAGATCGCCGGCCGAGTCATCACCAGTATTGTTTCCCTTGTAGGTACCCATAAACTGCTTTCCTTTACCAAAAAACATGGCAAATAGTTCATTGTTCCAAAGTACGGGAGCAACACCAGCACCAACCTGTGTATTTGCTGTCAGCACATTTTTCGCATTGTCCTTCAGCTTAAGATTTATAGCTGCCTGTTCTGAAAAATCCTTGTCCTTTAATGCCTTTATCGGTTGATGATTTTCCAGTACCTGTACGGTCTCTACATCCTTTGCCTCGAGATTATTGGTGGCCAGATTGTAACGTCCCTGTAATAGATCATGATCGTCGATATAGAATCTGTTGATAGCTTTATCGTTATAGCTTATAGAGCCATCATCTGCAATTTTAATACCGGGCATCTTCCTCAGAACCTCGCCAATAGTGCGGTCATTTTTACCAGTGAAATGATCTACGGCATAGTTCAGCGTATCATCTAGTCTGCGGATCGCAGGCGGCTTTACCTTTACTTCCTTAAGTACAATATCTTCATGGGTTACAGAAAAATGCAGGCTGCGGCTTTTATTAGCGTAAATAGCCACCTGTTTTTTTACATTCAGGCCCGAAAGCGTAATCACGACACTATCGGCAGGACTTTTAAAAGTCAGTTGATAGCTACCTTTGTGGTCAGTGAGGGCATAAGTAAGCAAGTTAGCGGAAGCCTTGGGTTTTATCGTGATGCTCAGACCAGCCAGTGGTTTACTATCGTCTGCACTTTTTGCTGTACCGGTAATGACCGTTTGGCCTTGAACAATGGCAACGTAATATGAAAGAAACAGTATGAGCCAAATCCTCATTCAAGTTCCATCAATAACGGATCATATTTTCCTGACATTTCAGCTAGCTCTAAGTTCCCATCGCTAAAATTGATCTGCATGCCCGTCGCCCGCTTCTTCAATTGATTTTTAAATTCTGCCCTTGTGCACTTGAGGTAGTCGGCCCTGCTGATCTGTATCGACAACGGAGTTTTAGGTTGCGTTAGTCCGATAAGATTGAAAGAAAACAATTTATCTGCGTCTTCTATTTTGAGTATAAGGCCAGGCAGACCCGAAAACTTCCAGGGCCCGTCACTCACAGGTATATCTGTTGTAAACCAAGCAGTATACGTACGACCCCTGAATTTTAATAATGCTTTTTGGCAGGTATACGATGCAATAGTATCGGTGCCATCTAGGATTTTCCAGCCGTTTTTACCAAGTGTATCCGGATATTGATACCTGGTGCCGAATCCATTGATATAGTCGAGCACTGTAATGGTTTCTGCTGATTTATCCTTAATGATCTGGTAGCTTTCACCTTCATTGAAATTTGAACTTGCCGTGCCCGGCATTTTCGAGAGATCCTTT